>NZ_AJZD02000331.1 GCF_000272105.2 Vibrio splendidus 12E03 | reverse complement strand
ATGAATAGTTGAAAATTCAGAGCTGTATTTCTATCGAATTTATAATAAATATTAAGATTATCTTAAAAAGTGATATGTGACTGGTGGAGTAGTGAACTTATGTAGACTATTCTTCTATTGATTAGTTCATTAACAAAAAGCTATTTTTCTCGGAATGATATGTTGCATTGTTGCTCTTGATGAGTACAATTGCGGCTACCTGATGCGAGACGTTGGTTAATTTGTTGTTAAACTCTGGTTTACACGGTTAATAATGTTATCGCACGTAGAGGTGCAATTATAAAAAGTAACTTCCGTTGGGGTGATGCCAATGAACGGGAATGAAAGGTGTAATTGCCGAAGTAAATTGTATATCTAAGCAATTTGCTGGGGTTGTGCTCAATAGGTACAACACTGCCATAGTCTTAATTTTAAACTATGGAGCGCTACTGTAGGGTTGGGTGAAGTGTTCACTTCCCTTTCGCTTAGTTCAACATGAGCTTGGTCAGCCGTATCAAGTTTGTCTGCAGTAGATCTCTAGCCAAATAAAAAACTGGTTTTTGAAGATCATGAATTTAATAGATTTTGCAACATCACCTTTATCTTTGCTTCCGCCCCTTGTGGCTTTGAGCCTTGCTATTGTTACCCGCCGTGTATTGGTTTCTTTGGGTGTCGGTATCATCATGGGTGCGATTCTACTTGCTGATTACTCAGTAGGTAACGCAGCTAGTTACGTGTTTACTAAAGCATCTGGTGTTTTCATCGAAGATGGTGGCATCAACACTTGGAACATGAGCATCATTGCATTCCTAATAATTCTTGGAATGACAACGGCATTATTAACACTGTCTGGCGGTACTCGCGCATTCGCGGAATGGGCACAGTCTCGCGTTAAGAGCAAACGTGGCTCAAAACTACTTGCTGCTTTCTTAGGTGTATTCATCTTTGTAGATGACTACTTTAACAGCCTAGCAGTTGGTGCTATCTCTCGTCCTGTAACAGACCGTTTCTATGTATCTCGCGCTAAGCTTGCTTATATTCTAGATTCAACGGCTGCTCCTATGTGTGTGATCATGCCTGCTTCTAGCTGGGGTGCTTACATCATCACTATCATTGGTGGCATCTTAGTAACACACGGTGTGACAGAGTATTCTGCATTGGGCGCTTACGTTCGTCTTATCCCAATGAACTTCTACGCTGTGTTTGCACTACTAATGGTGTTCGCAGTGGCTTGGTTCGGTCTAGATGTTGGTAAGATGCGTGAGCATGAAATTGAAGCATCTCAAGGCCGTGGCTTTGAAGGCGACAACGATCAAAAGCAAGCGCACGATCTAAACGAAGAGCTAGATATCGAAGAGAGCGAAAACGGTTCAGTTTCTGATCTTGTTATGCCTATCGTATCGCTGATTGTAGCGACAGTTGCTGCAATGCTTTACACAGGTGGCCAAGCGCTGGCTGCTGATGGCCAAGCATTCAACCTTCTAGGTGCATTCGAAAATACGGATGTAGGTAAGTCTCTTGTTTACGGTGGTGTTATCGGCTTACTGGTAGCATTAGCGACAGTATTTAAGCAAAAGCTATCTATGGCTGACATCGCAAGAACAATGTGGATCGGTGCTAGCTCTATGTTTGGTGCGATTCTGATTCTTGTGTTCGCATGGACTATCGGTTCTGTAATCGGCGACATGAAAACGGGTTCTTACCTATCGTCTCTAGTAACAGGCAGCATTGATTACCACTGGCTACCGGTTATGTTGTTCCTTCTAGCGGGCGTTATGGCGTTCTCTACAGGTACATCTTGGGGTACGTTCGGCATCATGCTACCAATCGCAGGTGACATGGCTGCGGCATCTGACATCGCGTTGATTCTGCCGATGCTAAGTGCGGTTCTAGCCGGTGCTGTGTTTGGTGACCACTGTTCTCCAATCTCAGATACGACGATTCTGTCTTCTACTGGTGCTCGTTGTAACCACATCGATCACGTATCGACTCAGCTTCCATACGCGCTGTCTGTGGCGTTCGTATCGTGCATTGGTTTCATTACTCTAGGTATGACATCTTCAATTGGCATCGCATTTGGCGCAGCGTCTCTAACGTTTGTTGCTGTATGTTTTGCATTGGCTTACTTCTCTCGCTGCAAAATGGCGACGTGCAAAAGCTAAAACTGAGAGTTAATCTGTAAACTATCAGGGAGGCGTTTACCTCCCTTTTTTGTGCCTGTTAATTTAATTTTAAGTTTCGTGAAAAAAGTTCGAATAAATGGTTGAAAAAGGATGTCAGCTTAGTTAGTGTGGAGACAAGACAGCAAACAACTGAAGAGCTTATAAGTATGCGTAAATTAGTAATGAACATTCATCACCATCATCACCCTATTTAGTCTTTCGGGGAGATTTACGTATACCCGGGAGCAAGAATTCTCCCGGAGGTTAAGTCAAAGAATTTAGATTTAAACCCTCGGGATGACAAAGTCTTCCGAGGGTTTTTTAGTTTTAGCGCTTTTAAATAATCAATAAATTCAAATATTTGCACAGGGATACAGCAATGCAGACACAACGCCTAAGAATCGCAATTCAAAAGAAAGGTCGCTTAAGTAAAGAGTGCCAAGACCTACTTAAAAAATGTGGTGTTAAATTTAACATCATGGGTGAGCGCCTAGTGGTTCACTCACTAAATATGCCAATCGACTTGTTACTCGTTCGTGATGACGACATCCCAGGTCTTATCATGGACGGTGTAGTTGACCTTGGTTTCATCGGTGAAAATGAGCTAGAAGAAGTTCGTCTAGACCGTGTTGCTCTTAAAGAGCCTTCAGAGTTCCGTACACTACGTCGTTTAGACTTCGGTGGTTGCCGCCTTTCTATCGCTATCAACAAAGACGAAGAATACAACGGCCCACAAGACTTAGCGGGCAAACGTATTGCGACAACCTACCCACAACTACTGAAAGCCTACATGGACGAGCAGGGTGTTGAATTCAGCACTTGTATGCTAACAGGCTCGGTTGAAGTCGCACCTCGCGCTGGTCTTGCAGACGCTATCGCTGATTTAGTTTCGACAGGCGCAACGCTAGAAGCGAATGGCCTAAAAGAAGCAGAAGCTATCTTCCAATCGAAAGCAACCCTGATTCAACGTGTTGGTGACTTCGACGCAGACAAAACCGCATTAATTGAAAAACTACTGACTCGTATGCAGGGTGTTCAACAAGCGAAAGAGTCGAAGTACATCATGCTTCACGCGCCAACCTCTCAGCTAGAACAAATCAAAGCACTACTGCCTGGTGCTGAAGATCCAACGGTCCTTCCACTATCTACAGACAAAGACAAAGTTGCCGTTCACCTAGTAAGTACAGAGAACTTGTTCTGGGAAACAATGGAACAGCTTAAAGAGTTGGGTGCAAGCTCTATTCTAGTATTACCAATCGAAAAAATGATGGGGTAGTGACGATGAGAACCGTTGTTTGGCAATCTTTAAGTGAATCACAGCAAGACTCGGTATTAGAGCGTCCAGCTATTACTGAAGGTGCAAACATCACAGCGACTGTTTCTGATGTTATTGCAAAAGTACGAAATGAAGGCGATGCCGCGCTTAAAGAGCTGACTGCAAAGTTTGATGGTGTAACTCCTGAATCTATTCGAGTCAGTTCAAATGAAATCGAAGAGGCGTGTGCTCGTCTAACACCAGAAATGAAGCAAGCGCTAGAGCAAGCTTATAGCAACATTGCTAAGTTCCACGAAGCTCAAAAGCCTCAACCGATTAAGGTTGAGACACAACCGGGTGTTGTGTGTGAGCAAGTGACTCGCGCGATTAATACTGTTGGTCTTTATATTCCAGGTGGCAGCGCGCCACTTCCGTCAACGGTTCTTATGTTAGGTGTGCCTGCACAAATCGCAGGTTGTCGTAAGGTTGTGCTTTGTTCACCACCGCCAATCGCTGATGAAATCTTGTATGTCGCGAAGCTTTGTAAGATCGACGAGGTTTACAACGTTGGTGGTGGCCAAGCGGTTGCAGCAATGGCTTACGGTACCGAGAGTGTGGCTAAAGTCGATAAGATCTTCGGCCCAGGTAATGCCTACGTAACGGAAGCGAAGCGCCAAGTGAGCAATGACTTCCGCGGTGCGGCGATTGATATGCCTGCTGGCCCATCGGAAGTGTTGGTAATTGCTGATGAAACAGCTGATGCCGACTTCATTGCAGCGGACTTGTTGAGCCAAGCGGAACACGGCCCTGACTCTCAAGTGGTATTGGTAACGCCATCTCCAGTGGTTGCTGACCAAGTCACGGAAGCGGTTCAGAAACAACTGAAAGAGTTGTCTCGTGCGAACATTGCTCAGCAAGCATTGGCTTCAAGCTTAATTATCATTGCTGAATCCATCACTCAAGCGATTGCGATTTCGAACTTCTACGGTCCTGAGCACTTGATTGTTCAAACCAAGAATCCACGTGAACTACTGCCATTGCTCGACAATGCAGGATCAATCTTCCTCGGTGACTGGTCTCCGGAATCTGCGGGCGATTATGCGTCTGGTACAAACCACGTATTACCGACTTACGGTTACACGAAGACGTATTCAAGCCTAGGTTTGGCTGACTTCTCTAAGCGCATGACGGTACAAGAGCTAACAGCCGATGGTTTGAAAGGCCTAGCGCCAACTGTAGTAACAATGGCGGAAGCCGAAGGCTTGGATGCACACAAACGTGCTGTGACCATCCGAGTGGAAAAGTTAAATAAAGCGAAATAAGGGTAGGGCATGGAAAAGTTAGCAAGAAAACAAGTTCAGGCTCTGACACCTTACTTGTCTGCAAGACGTATAGGCGGTACTGGTGATGTGTGGCTAAACGCCAACGAATCTCCGTTTGATAACGAGTACAACCTGAACTTGTCTCGTCTTAACCGTTACAGCGAATGTCAGCCAAAAGAGCTGATTGACGCTTACGCTCAATACGCAGGCGTGAAGTCAGAGCAAACTCTGACAACACGTGGTGCTGATGAAGGCATTGAGTTATTGATTCGTGCTTTCTGTGAGCCGAACGAAGACGCTATTCTTTACTGCCCACCCACTTACGGTATGTACGCAATCAGTGCAGAGACGATTGGTGTTGAGCGTAAAGTTGTGCCTCTGACGTCTGAATGGCAATTGGATCTTCCAGCTATCGAAGCTCAGCTCGACAACGTAAAAGTGGTGTTTGTTTGTAGCCCAAATAACCCAACCGGTAATTTGGTTGATCGCAAAGACATCATCAAGTTGCTTGAAATGACACAAGACAAAGCGATTGTGGTGATGGATGAAGCGTATATCGATTTCTGTCCAGAAGCGTCAACCGTTGATTTGCTTGAGCAATATCCAAACCTAGCGATTCTGCGCACCTTGTCGAAGGCCTTTGCTTTAGCGGGTTTACGTTGTGGTTTTACGCTAGCGAATAAAGAGCTTATCGATGTACTGTTGAAAGTGATTGCGCCTTATCCAGTGCCAATCCCTGTTGCTGACATTGCCGTTCAAGCACTTTCAGAGCAAGGACTCGCGCGAGCTAAGTTCCAAGTTCTGGATTTAAGTGCTAACCGAGCGTATTTGCAAGCGGGTCTGTTAGGCATGCCTCAAGTGACGGTTTTTGATGGCTGGGGTAACTACTTACTGGTGAAATTCCCGAACGGCGATGAGTTATTTAAAGCGGCTTGGGATACGGGCATTATTTTGCGTAATTCACCTATTGAAGACTGTGTTCGTATTAGTATTGGTAACCGCGAAGAGTGCGAAAAGACACTTGGATTCATTCGTAACTTTTATCAGTAATGAAAGGCTTACCAGTAATAACATTTGCCAGTTTGAGTTGATTAATTGGGCTGGCAAGTGAAACCAATATTTTGGGTTAGCGTTTGATTTTAGCTAGGCCACCAGATTTAAAATTAAAAGGAAGTTCAAGTGAGTAAACAACAGAAAATACTTTTTATAGACCGTGACGGCACCTTAATTGTTGAGCCGCCAGTTGACTTTCAAGTAGACCGTTTAGACAAGCTAAAATTCGAACCGCTAGTAATTCCAAGCCTGCTTGCTTTGCAAGATGCTGGTTACCGCTTAGTAATGGTCACTAACCAAGATGGTTTAGGTACCGATAGCTACCCACAAGAAGATTTCGATGCACCACACAATATGATGATGGAGTTCTTCGAATCTCAAGGCGTTAAGTTTGACGACGTGCTTATTTGCCCTCACTTTGACGAAGACAACTGCTCTTGCCGTAAGCCTAAACTTGGTATGGTTAAAGAGTACCTACAAGGCGGTAAAGTCGATTTCCAACACTCTGTTGTGATTGGCGACCGAATGACGGATCTTCAACTGGCAGAGAACATGGCTATCCGCGGTATTCAATATGGCCCGGATGCTGAAACTGAAGGCACGCTTAACTGGCCACAAATCGTTAAAGATCTGACGGTTAATACGCGTATTGCTGAAGTAGTTCGTACCACTAAAGAAACCGATATCAAGGTGGCAGTAAACCTTGATGAAACCGGTGGCAACAAGATCGATACAGGCATGGGTTTCTTCGACCACATGCTTGATCAAATCGCGACACACGGTGGTTTCCAAATGAACCTGACTGTGAAGGGCGACCTGCACATCGATGATCACCACACAGTAGAAGATACCGCTCTGGCTTTAGGCCAAGCATTGAAAGATGCACTTGGCGACAAACGTGGTATCGGCCGTTTTGGTTTCAGCCTGCCAATGGATGAGTGTTTGGCTCAGTGTGCGCTAGATCTTTCTGGTCGTCCATACCTGAAGTTCGATGCTAAATTCAGCCGTGAGCAAGTGGGTGATCTTTCAACAGAGATGGTGGTTCACTTCTTCCGTTCTCTAACTGATACATTGGCTTGTACGCTACACCTTTCTTCTGATGGTAATAATGATCACCACATCATTGAGAGCCTGTTCAAAGCGTTTGGCCGTACTCTTCGCCAAGCAATCAAAGTTGAAGGTAACGAGTTACCAAGCAGCAAAGGCGTTCTGTAAGGCTAACGTTAGCAAGGAAAAACAATGAAAGATCAAAAAGTCGTTATTATTGATACTGGTTGTGCCAACGTTTCCTCAGTGAAGTTTGCGATTGAACGTCTGGGCTACACAGTTGAAATTTCAAAAGAACCAGAAGTGGTTCTTGCTGCCGACAAGCTATTCCTACCCGGTGTAGGTACAGCAAGTGAGGCTATGAAAAACCTGCAAGAGCGTGACCTTGTTACCCTTGTGAAGCAAGTAGAGAAGCCTCTGCTGGGTATCTGTTTAGGTATGCAGCTGTTAGGCAAACTGTCTCAAGAGAAAGGCCAGAAGGCTGACGAATTAGTTGAATGCCTAGGTTTGTGTGATGGTGAAGTTCGTTTACTTGAAACGGGCGACTTGCCATTACCACACATGGGTTGGAACACCGTAACGGCAACACCTAATCACTCTCTATTTAAAGACATTGAAGAAGGCGAATACTTCTACTTTGTTCATAGCTTCGCAATGCCAGTGGGCGACTACACAATCGCACAATGTGATTACGGTAATCCGTTCACTGCGGCGGTTCAAAGTGGCAATTATTATGGTGTTCAGTTCCACCCAGAGCGATCTTCGAAAGCTGGCTCTAAGCTGATTCAGAACTTCTTGGAATTGTAATAAGGATTAGGCAGCGGCTAACGTTGCCATATAAGGAATGTAAATGATTATTCCCGCGTTAGATTTAATTGAAGGCCAAGTAGTTCGCTTATTCCAAGGAGACTACGGGCAAGTAACAGAATACAAAGTAGACCCAGCAGAGCAGTTTAATCTGTATCACCAAGCTGGCGCTGGTTGGCTTCACCTTGTTGACTTAACGGGTGCAAAAGACACAACCGCTCGTCAACTTGACCTTATCGCAAAGCTACTTGCGAGTACGCCTGCCAATATCCAAATTGGTGGTGGTGTTCGTAATGAGCAAGATGTGGTCGACTTACTTGAAGCTGGCGCACAGCGCGTTGTGGTTGGTTCTACAGCAGTTAAGCAACCTGAGTTGGTCAAAGGTTGGATGGAGAAGTACGGCGCAGAAAAAATCGTGCTGGCTCTAGACATCAACATTGACGAAAGCGGCACACGTAAAGTGGCGATTTCAGGTTGGCAAGAAGATTCAGGTGTGACCATTGAAGCGCTGATTGAAGACTACCTCACGGTTGGCCTTAAACACGTTCTGTGTACCGATATTTCACGTGACGGCACGCTAGAAGGATCAAACGTAGAGCTCTATGTTGATCTTTGTAAGCAGTACTCAAAAGTACAATTCCAATCATCGGGCGGCATTGGCAGCTTAGCTGATATCGAAGCGCTTAAAGACAGCGGTGTTGCTGGTGTTATTGTTGGTCGTGCGTTACTTGACGGCAAGTTTACCGCAGAGGAGGCATTTGCATGTTGGCAAAGCGAATAATCCCTTGTTTGGATGTCCGTGATGGACAGGTGGTTAAGGGCGTTCAGTTCCGTAACCACGAAATTATTGGTGACATCGTTCCGTTAGCGCAACGTTATGCGGAAGAGGGCGCTGATGAATTAGTATTTTACGATATCACTGCATCAAGCGATGGTCGTGTAGTCGACAAGAGCTGGGTAAAACGTGTAGCAGAAGTGATTGATATTCCTTTCTGTGTGGCTGGTGGTATCAAGTCAGCGGAAGATGCAGCGCGTATTCTTGAGTTTGGTGCGGACAAAGTGTCAATCAACTCACCGGCATTGGCTAATCCGCAACTGATCACTGACCTAGCTGATAAGTTCGGCGTGCAGTGTATCGTTGTTGGTATCGATTCATACTTCGATAAAGAAACCGGTAAATATCAGGTTTACCAATTCACAGGCGACGAAGCGCGTACCAAAGCAACCAAATGGGAAACCAAAGATTGGGTGAAGGAAGTACAGAAGCGTGGTGCTGGTGAGATCGTGTTAAACATGATGAACCAAGATGGCGTTCGTAACGGTTACGACATCGATCAGTTAAACATGGTGCGTGAAGTGTGTAATGTGCCATTGATTGCCTCTGGTGGCGCTGGTGCAATGGAGCACTTTGCTGAAGCTTATAAAAAGACCAACGTGGATGGAGCGCTTGCGGCTTCGGTATTCCACAAACAAGTCATCAATATTGGTGAACTTAAACAGTATTTAAAACAACAAGATGTAGAGGTGCGACTATGAGTTTTGAACCCGTAAGCTTATCAAAAACAGAAGTAGGCGCATTGTCAGAGCGTATTAACTGGGAAAAAGTCGATGGCTTAGTGCCAGCTATTGTTCAAGATTACCAATCTAGCCAAGTGTTAATGATGGGATACATGAACCCAGCAGCACTTGAGAAAACCGGTGAAACAGGCAATGTGACGTTTTTCTCTCGCACCAAAGAGCGTCTTTGGACGAAAGGTGAAACGTCGGGCAACGTATTGCAACTGCAAAACATCGCCTTGGACTGTGACAGCGACACCTTACTGGTTAAAGTTAATCCCATTGGCCCAACGTGCCACACAGGTACAACAACATGTTGGGATGGAGACAAGCAAGAAGAGTCTCAGATGGTGTGGCTTCATCAGCTTGAGCAGCTACTGGCTGCCCGCAAGGACGCAGACCCTGAATCTTCTTATACTGCCAGCCTATATGCCCGTGGCACCA
This sequence comes from Vibrio splendidus 12E03, assembly GCF_000272105.2. Taxonomy (GTDB): domain Bacteria; phylum Pseudomonadota; class Gammaproteobacteria; order Enterobacterales; family Vibrionaceae; genus Vibrio; species Vibrio splendidus_I. Next base: position 88,106 of record NZ_AJZD02000331.1, on the reverse strand, counting down.
AACGTATTTCGCAAAAAGTGGGCGAAGAAGGCGTTGAAGTCGCGCTTGCGGCGACGTCGGGCGATAAGGCGGAGTTAGTGTGTGAATCAGCAGATTTGATTTACCACCTAATGGTTCTTCTTCAAGACCAAGGCTTATCGATGGATGATGTGGTCAACAAGCTGAAAGAGCGTCATAAGTAAGCTCTCTTTAGATTAATAGAACCGCGTAAAAGACAGACAAAAGCCCCGTAAACAAACATGTTTACGGGGCTTTTTAGTTTTTTAATTTTCAAGATTTCAAGATTTCAAGATCTCAAGATTTCAAGATTTCTAAGCCCTACGTCACTTTTCTAACCTCTGACTTTGCGTCATTCCGAGGAGCCTAAGCGACATCAGGAATCTCTTCTCTTAATCTGACTTCTTAGTCGAACGAGTTACCCGCAGCACTTCTTGTATTTCTTACCACTGCCACAAATACACGGATCATTACGGCCGATTTTAAAGCTCTCAACGGTTTGATTTAAGCGTGGGTCAATTTCTGGTTGTGTAGTTTGTTCCTGCTCTGGGAAGGTACCATCAATGTAGTACCAAAGACCGTCTTCACGTATAAAGCGAGAGCGTTCTTGCATACAGTATTGTGCGCCGTCTTCATTGAAGTAAGCTTTAAATTCAACAAAGCCTTCGTCTTGGTGCGAACCTGCCGCAGTATCGATGACCTCTAATCCTGCCCAATCACTGTCGATAGATTCGGCGATGGCTTCTCTTTGAGCTTCGGCATTGCAGCTAGGGTGGTAAGTCGCAACAACATAGTCAACCAAACCCAACACGTGCGCCGAATAACGAGAGCGCATCAACTGCTCAGGTGTTTCAACGGCACTGTGGTTAAGGTGCGCTGATTCACAGCACTGTTGGTAAGTATTATTGCTACCGCATGGGCATAAAGACATAGTCAGATCCTGTAAAAATGGCCTCTATTAAGAGGCCATAAATGAATGCGTGGGAGTTTACCAAGAAACGATCGCTCACCAAAGCTAAGTTTCTATTGAAGTTGTTGTGTGAATTACGCTATTTCAAGGCAGGAGACAACAGTTCTTGGGCCCAAGTCGTCGCTTCGTCATAAGCTTGACCAAGTTGAGCTTCACTCAGTTTGAGAAGCTGGCGAATACGAGTCGCTTCATCCCAACGAGCTTGTTCATAAGCAACCACCATCGCCAACACAGCACCTAACACGCCTTTGCGTTGAATTAAGGCTTGTTTGATCTCTACGTCGATCGGCACCGAATCGAGTACTTGTTTCAATGGTTGGTCAAAGAGTGAGTCCAATAGAGAGAACATACCGGTCAAAAAGGCTTGTCCAGGCTCAACCTTAACATTCATCTTCTCGACTAAGAGTTCACATTGACGTGCGCGTATTACCGCTAAACCATAGAGAGAGTCCGGCTTATCTTCTTTCGCGGAGGCGATAGCCACAAGAGAAACGAACTTACGCAGCTTTTGTTCGCCAAGGTAAATAAGCGCTTGGCGGAATGAGCGAATCGTCGTTGCTGAACCACCTGCAGAGTTTACGTAGGTAAGTAGCTTATACGACATGGTCACATCAAGCGTAATTAAACGCTCTACTTCACCAAAGTCGATAGGGTCGTGTGCAATCTCTTTTAACAGCTGAACGGTCGTCAGGAATGCAGGGTTGAGCGCACGCGTTTGGATCATTTCTGGCTTGCTAAAGAAGTAACCTTGAAAGTAAGTGAAGCCTGCTTTCTTCGCTTCTTGGTATTCTTCGTACGTTTCTACCTTCTCAGCAAGGAACTTGATATCTAGCCCTTTGAGGGAGTTCATAAACATCGCTGCTTTGGCAATTGGCGTCAAACGGATATCGAACTTGATAATCGAAACGTAGGGTAAGAAGCGCTTCCAAGCTTTACTTGGTACAAAGTCATCTAACGCGATGGTATAACCTGCATCAAAGATAGTTTTGATTGCTTCAAGTAACTCGTCTGTCGGTTCGCAGTCTTCAAGAACCTCTACAACGAGGCTTTCTTTGGGAAACAGAGTAGGGACCAAGTTGATTAGGCTTGCGTAAGGGAAGTTCACGAACCCAAGCTTATCACCCAACGTATTATAGTGGGTCGATAAGAAGTGATCGGAAAGCAAACGGCTAGTAGCGAGCTCCGGCTCTACTTCAGGGAAAGTGTTCTTAGGACCATCCCTGAATAGCAACTCGTAACCTATGGTCTTCTTGTCTGTATCGAGTATTGGTTGACGCGCTACGTATGAATATTTCAACTTGGTACTGTGTTCGGTTTATTTCTGGTAGAGAGATAATAGCTAATTCAGTAGAAATTACCATACACTTTCTAAGAAAGTCTGACCGACAATAATAATCAAACTGAAAGTTTAAGAGTGACGTTAAAAGCTATTGCTAAACGCTCGATTCTGTAGTTCAAAACTTTGCGGCGTGAACACCAGCACGGAACCTTGCGTATACCAATCGCCAAGTACGATACGGGTTTTAGTGCAATTGTTGGCACTAAATGTATGGATGTCTGGACGATGAGTATGGCCGTGGATCATCAGATCAACGTTGTTTCGTTCCATCACATCTTCGACTTCTTGTTGTGTCACATCCATGATGTCGAGAGACTTAGTCTGCTTGTCATCTTTGATATCGGATTGAACCTTCGAGACGATCTTCTTCTTGATAAAAAATGGAATTCTGTTGAAGACCCATTGAAGCCATGGTTGATGTACTTTTTCTCGAAAGGCGAGATACTTTACATCTTCAGTACATAGGGTATCTCCATGCAATACTACCGCTTTTTGCCCGTAGATATCGATTGTCGATACTTCGTCGAGAAGTTGAACGCCCGTTTGCTTGGCAAATTTTTTACCGACAAGGAAATCACGGTTCCCTTGAGTGAAGTAACAAGGTACGCCTGTTTTCACCAAATCGATAAACGCTTGGCGAATAGAAGTCGCGAACTCACTCTTGTCGTCGTCACCAATCCAGAATTCGAAAAGGTCGCCTAGCACGTATAGTGCATCTGCTTCGATGGCTTCCTTCCTCATAAAGGTTAAGAAGCAGTCTGTGATGTCTTGTCGTGACGGAGCAAGGTGCAAGTCTGATATAAAATATGTTTTCATAGGTCTAAAAAAAGGGAGCGATTCGCTCCCTATATCCTGATTTTATCGGCTCATCAATACTAACCGAAAGCGATGAATTAAGCTTCGATTGTAGTACCAGTGATGATCACTTCTTCTAGAGGTACGTCTTGGTGCATACCCATAGAACCAGTGCTAACACCTTTAATCTTGTTTACGATGTCCATGCCTTCAACAACTTCTGCGAATACACAGTAACCCCAACCGTCTAGGCTTTCGCTACGGAAGTTTAGGAAAGAGTTGTCGTTAACGTTGATGAAGAACTGAGAGCTCGCTGAATGCGGTTCCATAGTACGAGCCATTGCTAGCGTACCAACTTTGTTCGCAAGACCGTTGTTTGCTTCGTTCTTGATCGTTGCACGAGTCGCTTTTTCTTTAAGGCCAGAAGTCATGCCGCCGCCTTGAATCATGAAACCATCGATAACACGGTGGAATAGTGTGTTGTCGTAGAAACCGTCACGGCAATACTGTAGAAAGTTTGCGCTTGTTTCTGGTGCTTTTTCTTCATTAAGTTGAACTTTGATGTCACCAAAATTTGTGTGAAGGATGATCATGATTGTTACCTTACTGTCTTTTTAATATGAAAAGCGATTCTAGCCTAGTTTGATTGAGTTTCAAAATACGAAATCGTCAATAGATAACAAGGAGTTTAGCCGATTTGGTGGTGAAAGGTATTACCTATTAAGGTATGACTTGTTATACTGCGAGCTTATTTTTGATTAATCCATAAAATAGATAGAGATCATGCTGAAGATATATAACACGCTCACAAGACAGAAAGAGGAATTCAAACCAATTACAGCTGGCAAAGTCGGTATGTATGTCTGTGGGGTAACCATATACGATCTCTGTCATATTGGTCATGGTCGTACGTTCGTTTCTTTCGACGTAGTAACTCGCTACCTTCGTTACCTTGGCTACGATTTGAACTTCGTTCGTAATATCACAGATATCGATGATAAAATCATCAAACGCGCTAACGAAAACGGTGAGTCTTGTGACTCTCTGACTGAGCGTTTAATCGGTGAAATGCACGCAGACTTTGATGCATTGAACATGAAACGTCCTGACGTTGAGCCTCGTGCTACAGAATACATCACTGAAATCATCGAGCTTGTTGAAAAGCTGATTGAACGTGGTTTCGCTTACGTTGCAAGCAACGGCGACGTGATGTTCGAAGTAAAGAAATTCGACGAATACGGCAAGCTTTCTAAGCAAGACCTTGATCAGCTTCAAGCGGGTGCTCGAGTTGATATTGAATCTGCAAAACGTAGCCCATTAGACTTCGTTCTTTGGAAGATGTCTAAGCCTGGTGAACCTACATGGGAATCGCCATGGGGTCCGGGTCGTCCAGGTTGGCACATCGAATGTTCAGCAATGAATTCATCTATTCTTGGTAACCACTTTGATATCCACGGTGGTGGTTCAGATCTACAGTTCCCTCACCACGAGAACGAAATCGCACAGTCTTGCTGCGCGCACGGCACTCAGTATGTAAATACTTGGATGCACAGTGGTATGGTGATGGTAGACAAAGAAAAGATGTCTAAGTCACTAGGTAACTTCTTCACTATCCGTGACGTGCTAGCACATTACGATGCTGAAACGGTACGTTACTTCCTAATGTCTGGTCACTACCGTAGCCAGCTAAACTACAGCGAAGATAACCTAAACCAAGCTCGCGCATCACTAGAGCGTCTATACACGTCACTTCGTGGCCTCGACCTTACTGCCGCTCCTGCCGGTGGCGAAGAGTACGTGACTCGATTCTCTACAGCGATGAACGATGATTTCAACACACCTGAAGCTTATTCAGTACTGTTTGAAATGGCTCGTGAAATCAACCGTATCAAGCCTGAAAGCATTGAAAAAGCAAGCGGACTTGGTGCATTGATGCGTGAACTAGCAGACATCATCGGTATTCTTCACCAAGAGCCAGAAGCCTTCCTACAAGGTGATGCGGCAGGTAACGACGACGAAGTGGCTGAAATCGAAGCGTTGATCAAACTGCGTAACGACTCTCGTGCTTCAAAGGATTGGGCAAATGCCGACCTTGCACGTGATAAGCTAAACGAGTTGGGTATTGTTCTGGAAGATGGCCCAGAAGGTACGACTTGGCGTCGTAAGTAAATCTTATAAAAAGGGCTGATTTTCAGCCCTTTTTTCTAGCAAAAATTCTTTAATTTCACCTTTGCTTTTATCTTCAACTTTTAATAACAGGAATATTTCTGTGGCTCAGATGTATTTTTATTACTCGGCAATGAATGCGGGTAAATCGACAACGCTTCTTCAATCTTCATTTAACTACCAAGAGCGTGGCATGACGCCAGTGATCTTTACTGCAGCGCTAGATGATCGCTATGGTATCGGTAAAGTGAGCTCGCGAATTGGTCTTCAATCTGAAGCTCAACTGTTTAAAAACGACACCAATATGTTTGACGCGATACAAAAACTCAATGAAGAAGAAAAGCGTCATTGTGTTTTGATCGATGAGTGTCAGTTCTTATCGAAAGAGCAGGTTTACCAGTTAACAGAAGTGGTTGATAAGCTGCACATCCCTGTACTTTGTTACGGTTTGCGCACTGACTTCTTGGGTGAACTGTTTGAAGGTAGTCGCTACTTATTATCTTGGGCAGACAAACTTGTTGAGTTGAAAACGATTTGTCACTGTGGTCGTAAAGCGAATATGGTGATTCGTACTGATGAGCACGGTGTTGCAATTGCTGAAGGTGACCAAGTGGCTATTGGTGGTAATGACCAATATGTTTCAGCTTGCCGTTTGCACTACAAAGAAGCGTTAGGTAAATAAACGGCTCTTTGGTTGATTTTTCTTGAGTGAATAAAGCTGAAATCAACAAGCTCAAGTAATAGCTAAGAATAAGAAACGGTGGCCAAGTGTCACCGTTTTTGTTTTCTGAAAAAGTGTATTGCGTTACTTGACGCTTTATTCGAAACCCAGCTTCTTCAATGCTTGGTAGGCATGGTCAACGTCATCAGGAATCGGCATCTCGATCTGAAATCCTTGCGCAGGGTAAGATTTGATTCGTTCGAAATCAGCAATGAGAGCACCCAACACCATGTCTAATGGTAACTCTTCATTAAAGTAATCAACCCAGTCTTGCCATTGTGAAGTGACTTGAACCTCGGTAACTTCGTTAGGCCATTGCTTAGCAAACGTGGCGTAAGTACGTTTCTCCATAAAGGGTTTCTGTACTAAGGTCAGTCGTTTCGGTGATAGTCCACGCTCAGTCAGCAATTTGTGGGTGAATCGTACGTTCTCCCCAGTATTGGTTGCGTGCTTCTCAATGATAATGTCAGAGTCAGGCACGCCAGCGTCTCGTGCGATAGCCGCGAATGTTTCAGCTTCTGAGCGCTCAAAGCTCCCTTCGGTAAAGCGTCCCACACCGCCAGAAAAAACGATGTAAGGCGCGATCTTTTGGTGATAAAGCTCGGCTGCATATTCCGCGACGCGAGTATCGTTGCTACACAATACAAAGATACAGTCGGAAGGCGTAACCTTGTGACCCATAAACATAAAGTTCCAAAGGGTGTCGACTGAGCGATGCAGTTTTATGTTGGGATCTTTGTTAGCTATAGATTGTTCCGTCATGAAGTGCGTCCAGTGTTGATTCGAATTTAAATGAATAGCCTAAGTCGAGAATCTTCTTCGAAGAGATTAACTTGTCTGGGCTATCAACAACGTCCGGTAGAGGCTCACTGCTGTTGGCGCTTTTCAGTGCCGCGGCATAAAACTCCGCCTTACTTACTGTATTTGGCGTGGTCACGTTAACTACTTCATTGTGCAGTTGACTGATAGCGAAATCGACAGCACCAATCGCGTCATCAAGGTGCAGCATGTTGGCTGGAGCTTGAGTGCTGACTTGTTTTAACTTGCTTGCGAAGCGTGATGGGTGACGGCTTGGGCCGATTAAGCCACTAAAGCGAAGAATGGTGTAGTCGATACCTGAATCAATCACTGACTGTTCAGCTTGCAGCATGATTCGCGCGTTATCGGAAAATGAAGACGCGTTCTCGTTATCTGAGGTTGAAAGGGGGAGCGATGCATCCAGCTCGTTCAGTACACCCGGTTTGGTTGGGTATACCGTGGTTGAACTGACCATAATGAGCTTTTTAATGTTGGCCTTTTGGCATGCATTGGTGAGTTGCTGCCAATAGTCGGCATACTCTTGTCCTGCTCCTTTTCTAAAGCCAGGAGGGAAGCTACCAATCACAATTTCAGTGTTGTTTTCGAGTAACAGCGAATAGAGTCGCCCGATAGTCTGTTGTGGATCGGATGAATCAAAGCTAAACACTTCACATGGAATTTGTTCGCTACCAATGGCGTCTGCTCCCGCTTGGGTCGTTTTCGTGACCACCACTCGGTTACCATGTTTTTCTAAATGTTCAGATAAAGGTGCACCTACCCATCCTGCACCGACAATAAATATAGAAGCCATGTGTTCCTCACAACTGCAAATGACGAATTTACAATAAGCCTAACAAAGCTTTGCCCAAAAATGAAAAAACTCCACGGCCGAAGCAAGTGGAGTTTTTACTAGAACAATGGAGCTTTAGTTTAGTACGCGAAGAAGCTTGTCTGCGCGCTCTGCCATCTCGATACCTTCATCAGTTAGATAACCGCCGTCTGGCTGAGTACAAAGGTTTTTTTCGAATAGGCGCTTAACAGCGTCTTGAGTTTCTTGAGCAGCCTCTTGATGAACTTTAATTCCAGTAGCAGCACTACTTACATCAAATTGAAGAAGGAGGTTTAAATCAGCAATATGTTCAGCGTTGTACTTCATAATTAACCTATATATTCATAACGTTCTCTACCTTCACCTTAGTGCGCATTCTCGGCTCAGGCAATAGCAAATAAAGAGAATTGATAAGTGATACCAAATTGATTGATTAATCATCGAGTGATGAGTTTATTTTGGTTATATTGGGTGATTTGCACCCACTTAAATCATCAGTGATGTTTATTGCTAAGTGGTTGTAATATATTGTGACTAGAAATAATTTGCATTGAGCGAATATTGTATAAAAAGGATATGCATAAGTGAGAGCGAACAAAGTAGCATTAACGATCAGTATGCTATTTGCTATCTCAGGTTGTCAAAGCACACCCTCAGAGCAGACAGACGCGAACCAAACCACAAACAACAATAATGAATTGACAATAGAGGTCCGTTCATTTCAGTCTGTCCAAAGCGTTTACTCCGAATGGGAAGTTAAGCTTGAAGAGCATGCTCAATTGTCTCTCTATGCACCAGAGAATTACAATGAACTATTAGACGCATGGGATGATGCTGAAAGCATTTATGCGGACTTACTGAAAGACGAAACTCGGATAACCAAGAGTTACTCCATTTTTTCGAGCCTAACTTACGCTGAAGCTTTCGATGAAAAAATCGCTTTGATCAAATCAAACTATGACTCAATCTTAGTGTTAAAGAAGAAGGCTGACCGAGTACTCGCTGATTCGATTGTCCAAATGGATTACCTGAAGTTCTTGGGCGCAGATACCATGTTTACCTCGAGCTACAAACGCTTGTATTCAGAATACAGCGAGTTGTTCGAGTATGTGCTGGTCGATGAGCTTGAAGACGCTCAAGAAGCTCAGGTGGAATTTCTTAACAATGCTCGCTTATTAGAAGTTAAAGTGGCGCATAAGAAATACATCGAACCTTTGAAGAACGAATTAGAGTTCTTGGAAGATGAAGATTTTGATGACGTTGCTCCGCTTACCTTTGCTAAGGCAGCATCTCAAATTGCGTTGGCCGAAAGCCAAGTGAAAGCTAGCCCTCGTGAAAAGTCGATCATTGAAGACGCGGTTCACGCTGCAGAGTTTGAATTGAACCACGTGCGCAGTGTTGCTCATGAAGTCAAAGTGCTGGCGAGCGTAAAAGGCGACCAGTTCGAGCAGTCGGTTTTGAATGCAGAGAACCAGTTATTGAGCATTTCACAAATCGTTAATGATGAAGATTACCGTGATGTAGGCTTACGTCAGCAATCACAGAAGATAGTAGCGAGTGTTAAGGCGTTAAAAAGCTCTGATATGACAGGGCTTTTAAAGTCAGATATTGAAACTTTGACGGAGCAATTGGCTAAGCTGGAGTCTGAAAATCAGAAGCAAGCGCAGCAACTGTCTGAAGCAACCAAGCACAGTGAGTTGCTCGGTGAGCAGATTACCAAGAGTGATGCTCACATAAAAAGCTTAGAAGAGTTAGTGGATAGTTTGAAAAGCTTAGGTGGCAAAGTGGCCAACGAAAGTGATTCTGATGTGATGTCCCCGCCTGTCGAATCTACTCTAGAGGGTTCAACTCTAGAACAATCATCAGAAGAAGTGATTGAACCTTCGGTTTAGCATCACTAATTTCTTTATTTGTGATTGAGTTAAAAGCGCCTTAGGGCGCTTTTTTACGTTCTGTTGATCTATGTCAAAATCTAGAAATAAAAGCACTCAGTGAGCTATTTTAGTGTACGTTATTCTTTTGGTTTTAACGTAACTTGTTGATATTTATAGGTGTGTCAATTTCTATGCTGATAACTAATCATTCAGCAGAGTTTTCTTTTTACTACTAAAGTCGTATGAATTTGGAATAACTCGGACTATTTGCTTTCAACGAGGCTGTGAGAGCCATTTTGAGCCTAAAAATAGCTCTTGAATTCAGAAATGAAAGAGAGGATTATCGCGCTCCCGACGACATGTTTCAAAATGTAAATCATCATGAATCTAAACCAATTTGACTCATTATTACCGCCACAAATGGCTGAGCGCGCTGCAGATATTGGCGTAGGTAAAGCAACCAAAGATCCAATCAAATCTTTTCTCCTAGCGATTTCCGCTGGTATACACATCGGTATTGCGTTTGTGTTCTACACCATCGTAACGACTGGTGCTGGTGATTTGCCTTGGGGTATTACTCGCCTATTAGGTGGCCTTGCATTTAGCTTAGGCTTAATTCTTGTTGTTGTTACCGGTGGTGAGCTATTTACCAGTTCGGTGCTGACTCTGGTTGCTCGTGCAAGTGGCAAGATTACTTGGCGCATGCTCGTTAAGAACTGGGCTACAGTTTATGTAGGCAACTTGATTGGCGCATTGCTGCTGGTGGCTTGTATGTTGCTGACCAAACAGTACATGTTCGACCACGGCCAAGTGGGTTTGAATGCAATGGCGATCTCCCAACATAAGATGCACCATGATTTTATCCAAGCTATCGCGCTCGGCATCATGTGTAATGTATTGGTTTGTATCGCGGTATGGATGACGTTTAGTGGACGTACACTGACTGACAAAATTGCGGTAATGATTTTGCCTGTAGCGATGTTCGTATCGGCTGGTTTTGAGCACTGTATTGCGAACATGTTCCAAGTACCTTTAGCTATCGGCATCAAAACATTTGCTCCAGCTGAATTTTGGACAATGACAGGCGCTAACCCAGCGGACTATGTTGATCTGAACATGATGGACTTTTTAATGAACAACTTGCTGCCCGTTACCATCGGTAACATCATTGGCGGCGGTATCTTTGTTGGCATGTGGTACTGGTTGATCTACCTACGTGACTAACTCAGTTGACGAGATGAGTTAAAGCGCAGTGAAAACACTGAACTGACTTATGACATTTACAAGACGGCCTGCATTGCAGGCCGTTTTTTATTTGTGGAAAACCTACTTCTTCATCTCTCTAATGATCATCTGAGTACGCAACAGCGCTGATTACCATGTGTGTATATGTCTTTGAAATCACCCAAAGATCAAAGGCGATGATCTTTCCTTGGGTCGAAATGGACAAAAAAGGATCTATATTGATTTGGTTATCCACAGTTTCTGTGGATAACCTGTCTCAAATTCAGTGAGTAACCAGATCTAAGTGGAGCAGGGAGGTTATTTCGAAGGCTGTATTTGAGCGAGAACTCGCCCTTCTTTGGTTAAAGATGTCTTCAATGAGAGGTGAAGTGCAAGTGCTAAAGAGCAGCTCATCATCACGAAAATTGCCAGCATGATCATCAGTTGATACTTAATCGCGATCATCGGCGAAGCACCACCTAAGATTTGTCCCGTCATCATTCCCGGCAGCGTTACTAGGCCTGTGGTTGCCATAGAGGCCATGATAGGGGACATCGCTTTCTGTATTGCATTACGTACAAAAGGCGCAGCAGCATAAGTAGGAGACGCACCTAACGCGATTGCGGCTTCATATTCTGATTTCTGTGTTTCAAAGGCACCAAACAGGTTCTGCAATGCCACTATATTACTGCTTAAGCTATTACCCAATAACATCCCTGCGATCGGGATAAGGTACTGCGCGTTAAAAACCGGTGTCGGTTTAATGATGAAAAAGCAGATGAACAAGACAATAGGTACACAAGTTACCGCAAGGCTAACGGCGACAGGAGCCAAAAGTAGGTTTCTTGGCAGTCTAGATTTTTCAACAATCGAGCTTGCACCGACGATAATCATCGCAAATAACCACAGCAAATTGACCCACAAACTATTCAAAGTGAACAAGTATTCTAGGTAAAGTCCCACCAGAAATAGCTGAATAACCATACGAATTATGCTGATAGAAGCTTCTTTGCCAAGGCCGAGTTTTAACTTGTGGTTGATGGTCATGGGTAGCAAGAGAAGTGAGCTGAAGAACAATAACTGCCACCAAGATATATCAATAACGTCTTGCATAATGTTTCCTTTTAAGTAGGTCCCCATCATATATGAAAGTGCCAAATGATGCATTTCAGCTTCTCAGCCGTTGCTTCAAAAGATACTCAATAATTTAACAATCAAATCACAAAATATTGGTTGTTTGAGGCATTTTTGGCTACTACTTAGTAGGTAAAACGTTAAAACTGGTTACAATACAGTTACGCAGGTGTTGGAATTTAACATTTGTGAAATATACTTAATTCTTCACATTTGTTAATACTTTTTAATAACTTTGTTTAACTAAAAACAACTTTGGATGAGCTCAAAAAAGTATTGATTAGCAAGGGTTATAACGGGAGATTTGATTGAACCCTACTTTGAGTATGGTCTAAAATTTGTCGTTAGATACTTAAGAACTTTAGCCCCATAGAATGGGTTACTCGAAATTACTAAATACAAAATAGGCAAAATGTATGAGTGATGTTAATAAAATTGAAACTAGCGAAAAACATTCGCTGGAGTGGAAGTCTTTCCTCTTCATCGCGGTGGTTCTCTTCCCAATATTAAGTGTGGCTTTTGTAGGTGGTTACGGCTTCCTAGTTTGGGCACTGCAAGTGTTTGTATTCGGACCTCCTGGTGCTCACGGCGGCATGTAATGCCCTCTAGTAACAACATTTTTTAAAATCAATATTTAAGAGAGCTAAACATGAAATCATTTTTAGTTAAATTATGGCGCACAATGACTCGCCCAGCAGTACACATCAGTCTTGGTGTACTAACTATGGGTGGCTTTATCGCCGGTGTTATTTTCTGGGGCGGTTTTAACACAGCTCTAGAGCACACAAATACAGAAGAGTTCTGTGTAAGCTGTCACACCATGCGTGACAACGTGTACGTAGAACTACAAGAAACGGTTCACTGGAAAAACACTTCTGGTGTACGTGCTACTTGTCCTGACTGTCACGTTCCACATGAATGGACAGCAAAAATCGCTCGTAAGATGCAAGCTTCTAAAGAAGTATTCGCTCAAGTATTTGGTGACCTAGATACGCCTGAGAAATTCGAAGCTCGTCGTATCGAACTGGCTAAACACGAATGGGATCGCTTCTCTTCGAACAAATCTCTAGAGTGTAAAAACTGCCACAACTACGATTCAATGGATTTCGAAAACATGCGCCCAACAGCGCGTATCCAGATGAAGAACGCGGCAGAGCGTGATCAAAGCTGTGTTGACTGTCACAAAGGTATTGCTCACAACCTTCCATTAGATATGGCATCAGCGAGCGGTATTGTTGGCGAGCTAGAAAACGTAGCAAGCAGCACATCTTACGCAAATGGTTCAGACGTGATCTCTATTCGTCACCTACCAATGTACACAGATGAAACAGCTGAAGTTGAAGCGGGTCTATTAAGCCCTGCAAGTAAAGTTGCTGTGATCGACGAAAAAGGCGACATGATCAAGATTCAAATCGACGGTTGGCGTAAAGCGAAAGGCTTCGGACGTGTAATCCAAGAAGACTTCGGTATGAATATCTCGACTGCAATCTTGACGAAAGAAGTATCTCAAAGTGACGTAATCACTGTTGGTGAGAAGAAAGAAGATGAGCTAACTGGCCTTCCTTGGGAAGAAGTTAACCTAGCACTTTGGATGAAGAAAGAGTCTATGGTTGATAACTTTGATCCAATCTGGAACGCAGCTGGTCAAGCGTACCAATCTAACTGTTCAACGTGTCACTCACAGCCAGATGAAGCTCACTTCAGCGCTAACGGTTGGGTAGGCATGCTAGATGGTATGATTGCATTCGTTAACTTCGATACAGATACAGAAGCACTTGTTCTTAAGTATCTACAGAAGCACTCATCAGATTTTTCTGAAGGCCATCACTAATAAGACGTCAATTGGAGTAACACAATGGCAATTACAAGAAGAAGTTTTCTGAAAGGTGTCGCGACGACAAGTGCGGCATCGGTTATCGGTCCAAGCTTATTGGCGTCGGCTTCAGCATCTGCTGCAGAAACAGACGGCGCGTGGAAAGTCTCTGGTTCTCACTGGGGTGCATTCCGAGCTCGCGTTTACGCGGGTAAAGTACAGGAAATTAAACCTCTAGAAATCGATCAGCACCCAACAGAGATGCTGAAAGGTATTAAAGGTATTATCTACAGCCCATCACGTGTGCGTTACCCAATGGTTCGCCTAGATTGGTTGAAGAAGCATAAGTACAGCGCAGACACGCGTGGTAACAACCGCTTTATTCGTGTGACTTGGGATGAGGCACTAGACCTTGTTTACCGCGAGCTAGAGCGCGTACAGAAAGATTACGGTCCATGGGCGCTTCACACAGGTCAAACTGGTTGGAGACAAACAGGTCAGTTCCACAGCTGTACTAACCACATGCAACGTGCAATGGCACTTCACGGTTACTCTGTGAAGAAAATCGGTGACTACTCAACAGGTGCTGGTCAAACGATCATGCCTTACGTGCTAGGTTCTACTGAAGTTTACGCACAAGGTACATCTTGGGAACTTATCCTAGAAAACAGTGACAACATTGTTCTTTGGGGTAACGATCCAGTTAAAAACCTTCAGGTAGGTTGGACATGTGAGACTCACGAGTCGTTCGCATACCTAGAACAGCTGAAAGAAAAAGTTGCTAAGAAAGAGATCAACGTTGTTTCTGTTGACCCTGTTAAAAACAAAACAGGTCGTTACCTAGAAAACGAGCAAATGTACATCAACCCACAAACTGATGTGGCGTTCATGCTTGGTGTTGCTCACGTTCTTTACAACGAAGGCCTATACGACAAGAAGTTCATCGAAACTTACTGTCTAGGTTTTGAAGACTTCATCAAGTACGTTCAAGGTGAAACGAAAGATAAAGTTGAGAAGACACCAGAATGGGCTGCAGAAATCTGTGGCGCAAGCGCGGACTCTATTCGTGACTTCGCTAAGATGCTGGTTAACGGTCGTACACAGATTCTTGTGGGTTGGAGTATCCAACGTCAAGAGCACGGTGAACAGCCTTACTGGATGTGTGCAGTTGTCGCAGCAATGGTTGGCCAAATTGGTCTTCCGGGCGGTGGTATCTCTTACGGTCACCACTACTCTGGTATCGGTGTATCTTCAACTGGTTTCGCTGCTCCGGGTTCATTCCCGCTGAACATCGACCAAGGTCAATCGCCTAAGCACACTAACACTGATTACAACGGTTACAGCCGCGTAATCCCTGTTGCTCGTTGGGTAGATAGCCTGTTAGAGCCAGGTAAGAAGATCAAAGCAAACGGCGCAACAGTGACACTGCCTGACATCAAGATGATGGTATTCAGTGGTAACAACCCGTGGCACCACCACCAAGATCGCAACAAGATGCGTAAAGCATTCAAGAGCCTACAAACTGTAGTGGCTGTTGATTTCGCTTGGACTGCAACTTGTCGTCACTCTGATATTGTTCTTCCAGCTTGTACTCAGTGGGAACGTAACGATATCGATGGTTACGGCGCGTACTCTGGCCGTGGTTTGATCGCAATGCACAAGCTAGTGGATCCTCTGTTCCAGTCTAAGACTGACTTCGAGATCATGTCTAGCCTAACTAAGCGTTGGGGTCGTTACGACGATTACACGCGTGGTATGGACGAAATGCAGTGGGTTAAATCTCTGTACGATGAATGTCGCGCATCAAACGAAGGTAGCTTCGAAATGCCTGAGTTTGCTGAGTTCTGGGAGAAAGGTTTCCTAGACTTCGGCAAAGGTAAGCCATGGACTCGTCACGCTTCATTCCGTGAAGATCCAGAGATCAACGCACTAGGCACGCCTTCTGGTTTCATCGAAATCACAAGCCGTACTGTTGGCAACATGGGTTACGAGCACTGTCAAGAACACCCAATGTGGTTCGAGAAATCTGAACGTTCACACGGTGGTCCAGGCTCTGACAAGCACCCGTACTGGCTACAATCTTGTCACCCAGACAAGCGTCTTCACTCTCAGATGTGTGAATCTGAAGAGTGGCGTGCGACTTACGCGGTACAAGGCCGTGAGCCAATCTACATCAACCCAGTAGATGCTAAGAAGAAAGGCATCAAAGATGGCGATGTAGTACGTGTGTTTAACGACCGTGGTCAACTACTAGCAGGTGCTGTTCTAATGGATAGCTACGCTCCTGGTGTTGTACGTATCGAAGAGGGTGCTTGGTACGGTCCGATCAACGAGAAAGTGGGCGCGCTAGATACATACGGCGATCCAAACACACTGACTCAAGATATCGGTACGTCTGAACTTGCTCAAGCAACGTCAGCAAACACATGTTTGGTTGATTTCGAGAAGTTCCAAGGCAAACTGCCTCCAGTAACTTCATTCGGTGGTCCAATCGAAGTTTCTTAAGTCTTGTCTTAAGAACCAAGATTAAAGCTTGAATTAAAGCCCCTGTAAGCACTCTTACAGGGGCTTTTTGTATTTTTGATATCAGTGTTGGTGTTTCTAAATAAGCATTGTACAGGGCTAATAGAGGGCGTTTTTGAGACAGGCTGTAACGTGCTGTTTGAGAGCAGTAGTAGAAACAGTGGATCAGGAAGGGAAGGTCAAAAAAAACTGTGGAAAGACTAGGCTGACGGAAACAAAAAGGCCGATACAAAGTACCAACCTTACAGAAGCCTATGGAGTTAACTCTGATCAAGTTAGATCTCAAACATAAACCAGTATCCATAAGCACAGATTAGTGCGGGCACACTCGAGTATAAGGTCGCGACTAGTGCCGCTTTGGGAGCCATCGCAATCGCAGGGAATAGCGCGTCACCATCATTTGAAATTGCGTTACCTACCTGAGCCGAAAGTGGCAGTGCGCCTGAAAGGTATAAGCTAGTGACCAATAATTGCGGTCCACAGCCCGGTAGCAAACCCATCAACACGCCAGCCAGGGGGAGCATCATGCCCCAGCTTGAGAATAGCGTCGCAAAATCGACATTTGCTATCACAGAGCCAAATTCGAAGAAAAGAAAAGCAACCACCACCCATGCAGTAACGAAGTTAGTATCTTGAGCCGTTTTTTGTAGTGGATGAGAGCCTACACATTTCTCGTCTTCACTTACGGCTGATTTGTAATCTTCAATTTCACGGGTTAGCCCCCACAGAAACATCGAGCTGATCAGCAAAACTGTCCCCGCCCATTCCATCGATATTTCAGGCAAAGCGAGCAGCTCGTTCACATCGACTTGAAAAGAGCCAAGTAGGGCAACGACAGAACCCGGAATAATCAGTACAGACCACAGGTAACCTTGCAGGTTTATCGCTTTTTTAGAGACCGATTCTTTGTCTTGAGATTGAGAAGCGCAGCTGTTGGTGGCGTCATTTTTTTCTGCTTGTCTCGGGCGTAAGAAGTCGTCTGCGTGAAATAAGTTAATAACTCGGCCTGACGCCGTACCGACAATCACACCCATTGCCATCATAGCCAAGCCTGTTTTGGGTTCGCTAGCGATTAATAGGAAGGCTGCATCACCCATGGTTGAGACCAAAACCGCAACGACCGCTCCAAAACCAAGCTTGCCGGAAATGAATTGGGTCGTCACTACGATAGCACCGCCACAGCCGGGTAGCGCCCCCATAAGTGCAGCGAATACAACTTGGTTTGAACGGGATTGATGGACGAGCTTGTTGAAGACGTTATCTTTGTTGATATACAGACTTAACCAGTGGTAAATAGCCAAGGTTAAAGCAACATAACAAGACACTGCCCAAAACGCGTCTGATAAAGTAGTTACCGTCAGCTCTCGTGTAGCTGGGGCTGCAACCAATGCTGCAAGTGAGATAGGCAAAAGCAGGCGCTTAAATGACAGTGAAAACTGAGTTGTTTTCGCAGCGCTACTGCTTGGCAAAAAAGAGATTAGTCGATCCATAGGTGTTACTCAAAATTAGTGGCTTAAGATAAATATATACGAATGATAATAATTATCAATTGCATTTGTTGTTTTTTATCTATTGTTACCATTGGCTAAACCTAGGAAACATGACCAATCTAAAAAAATGAGGTAAAGTATGGCTAATAAAGAGAGGCTCTAAAGGTAGAGTCATAATTGTTAGTGTAATAGGAAGAAACATGATTTTAGTTGTTGGTCACAAAAACCCTGATAGTGACAGTATTTGTAGTGCGTTAGTTGCAACAGAGCTTCTTAAAGCTCGTGGCGAGGAAGCGACACCAATTCGCCAAGGCGAGATCAACCGCGAAACTCAACACATTCTAGAAGTCGCTGGTGCTGAAAAGCCAGAGCTTCGTACTTCTGTTGCTGGTGAGAAAATCTGGCTAGTAGACTACTCAGATCTAGCACAAGCACCAGATGATGTTGCTGATGCAGAGATCGTAGGTATTGTCGATCACCACCGTCTAGGTGACGTGATGACAGTAAACCCAATGGAAGCTTGGATCTGGCCTGTTGGTTGTACAAACACTGTACTTTTCAACATGTTCAAGATTGAAGGTCACGCAATCTCTCAACAAATCGCTAAACTAATGATGTCTGCAATTCTTTCAGACACAGTGGGTTTCGCTTCTCCAACATGTACGCAAAAAGACAAAGACGCGGTTGCTGAGCTTGCTGAAATTGCTGGCGTAACTGACGTTGATGCATTCATCAAAGCGCTTCTAATCGCTAAAACAAACATCGAAGGCCTATCTGCTGCACAGCTAGTAGAAAAAGACCTTAAAGGCTACCCATTCAACGGTCGTGATGTTGTTGTTGGTCAAGTTGAACTTGCGACTCTTGAGCAAGTAGACGGCATGATTGAAGCGCTAGAAGCTGATCTTGAAGAGCGTTGTGAGAAAGACGGTCTAGCGTTCGCTTCGGTAATGCTAACAGATATCACTACTGCTCAAACTCGTCTTCTATACAAAGGTGAGTGGGCTGAGAAATTGGTTAAGCACGAGAAAGACGGCGTATTGATGATGGAAAATACACTAAGCCGTAAGAAGCAAGGCTGGCCTTGGCTACAAGGTGAGCTTGTTTAATCAAGTCGCTTAATATTAAACGCCTGCTTATTTAGCAGGCGTTTTTCTTTGAAGTAGACTTTTTTCTTCATCGATAATGTTTGAAGTTAAAAACACTCGGCATAAAATAGCTTTAAGAGCAAAGTTACTGACTAAAGTAGGAAATTAAGATGACTACACAGCTAGACGATAAAAAAATCGCTGAAATCAATAAGTATACGGGCGAGCAACGCCTGAAATACTGTGTGAAAGAAATCGTAGCAAACCGTGAAGTATGGATCTTAACCGATGAACACGGTTGTGTAATGCTGAACACAGAAGATGAAGATTGTGTTCCAGTATGGCCAAACCAAGAGTTCGCAGAATCATGGGCAACGGGTGATTGGTCTGAGTGTAAAGCTGAGTCTATTTCGTTGAATAAATGGCACAGTCGCTGGACGAACGGTCTAGAAGACGACGAACTTGCTGTTGTAGTATTCCCGAACGAGCAAGAAGAAGGCGTTATCTTGTTCCCTGATGAGTTCGATTTCGAATTGAAAAAGCAGGCAGCTAAGCGCTAATTCTTTCGTAATACAGTAACATCGTAAGTCAGCGCTGCCTTTCTTAGGCAGCGCTATTATTCAATTATCCCATCTAAGCTGCTTCCAACGTATATTCGTCAATACCCAATCAACTGATACAAAGGCGCTTGCTGTGCGGCTTTAGAAGCTTGCTGAAGCACACCTGTTTTGCTGTATCTCTTGAGTATATTTCGAACGATAGGTTTTACTTCAGATTTTGTCATTCCAGCTTTCAATTCTGGTTCATACAGCAATTGCAGTAGCACTACGTCTAACGGCGATAATAAGTCTTCTGGCGTATGGTCGTTGAAAATAGAAGGGTAGGCTTTATCTGAATCATTCGGCAGGCCTAGAACTTGTGTGATCTCTTCCACGATACAGGCGACCAGCTTACCTCGCGATCTTGCCTGATCAACCGGGATTACAATCCCAGCGTATACAATCTCGCCTTTAGAATTGGTTCTATAGCCCGCCGTGCAGATGGCGCTATTTAAATGCTGAGTTGATTTGAGCTTGAGCACCGATTTCGCCTCAGATACCCACTGGCTCTGCCTTGTGTATATCCATTTAACGTTCGCTTCGGACTCTTTACTGACGATTGTGATTGGGTGTTGAGTGACTTCAGATAAGTGTTGGATATGAAGCTCTGTGAGCTCTTGATGCAGTTCCTCATCGCCCACTCGATGATCGATCCAAATCTTGATCGGTTGTTTCCACTTGGCGAGCGGTTTGTTGCCTTGGGAATATTCGTGTTGCAGTGCGACTTTATAAAACGCAGTTTCAACGAAGGTTCTATCTAACCAAGTAAGCGGTGTGCTTGTCGCGTTAAAGGAAAACAGAACCAACAAGAGGGGAAGCATTGAAGCTGTTCGATACATACTTTTCCCCTCTGCTAAATGTAGCGTGATTCCAGGTTAGTGGTTCGGCGCTTTGGAGAAATGGCTCTCAACCAATCTTTGGGTGATTTGGTGAGTTGGATTGGTTAGCACTTGATCTGTTTCCCCACTCTCAACCACATTGCCTTCATGCATGACAATAATCTTGTCGGTAATGTGCTTAACAATACCGAGGTGTTGAGATACATAAACGAACGATACGCCCATCTCTTCTTGTAACTCTAAGAACAGATTGATGATTTGCGAGCGCATTGCCATGTCCAAACCATTTAACGCTTCATCAGCGACAATGATGGATGGCTGAAGTATCAAGGCTCGAGCCAAACAAACCCTCTGTTTCTGGCCCGCAGCAAGCATCTGAGGGTAGAAGTAAGCATGTTCCGGTAGAAGGCCCACGCGCAGTAGTGTGTCTTTCACACGACGCATACGGGCTTCTGGTGGCATGTTGGTATTTCGCTTCAATGGGCCTTCAAGAATTCGACCAATCTGAATGCGTGGATTAAGTGATGTATTCGGATCTTGGAAGATCATTCGAATCAGCTTACAACGAGTTGAATAGTCTTTGTGTTCTAGCTTTTCGCCGTTCACGCGGATCTCGCCCGCAGTCGGTTCAACCATTCCTGCGAGCATTCTCGCTAATGTTGATTTCCCAGAGCCATTCTGACCGATAAAACCAATCGTCTGGCCTGCTTCAAGGGAAAAGCTTACCGGCTTCACCGCCTGATGAATCTTCTTACGAAAAAGACCAGAGCGAGTCGTAAAGTCTTTAGATAGATCACTGACTTCTAATAATGCACTCATGATTTCTTTTTCTTCTCCATATTCAGAGGGAAGTGACAGTTAAATTTATGGTTCTTGATACGTTTAGTATGTGGGATCTCCACACATTGCCTTTGCGCGTATGGGCAGCGTGGGCCTAACCGACAACCAATAGGCAGATGTTGCAACGGCGGAATTGATCCTGGTAAAGACTGTAGCTTCTCCTTGTGGGGAATCCAGTCGTTAAAGTCTGGCATCGCTTTTAACAAAGCAACGGTGTACGGGTGCTTTGGTGCATCCAACAGCTTCGGTGTATCAGCGGATTCTACCGATTGACCACAGTACATCACGGTAATGCGAGTCGCCCATTGGGTAATGGTGGTTAAGTCATGGCCGATCAACACGATGGTGGTGTTATTGATCTGGTTCATACGACTCAAAAGACGCAATATTTGAGACTGTGTAATTGGGTCTAAATCGTTGGTTGGCTCGTCAGCAATCAAGACTTTTGGCTTGGCAGCGATCGCCATTGCGATCATCACCTTTTGACACTCACCATCGGTCAACTCATAAGAGTAACTGTCCATAAGACGAGAGTGATCTTTAATACCGACTTTGTGAAGTAGAGCGATGGCCTGCTTCTTACGCCATTTGAATCTTTGCCACCACCGACCTTCAAACGAATAGGAAGGAATCGCTTCAATCAGTTGATGGCCCACTTTTTCAGATGGGTCAAGACAGGAGGATGGCTCTTGAAAGATCATCGCGATATCACGAGCAATAACTCGGCGTCGTTCTTTGGGTGTCAGTTGCAGGAGGTCGATATTGCCAAGGCGCATTCGGTCTGCAGAAACCTTCCAGTTTTCTTTACATACTCCGACGATCGCTTTTGCAACTAAGCTCTTACCTGAGCCTGATTCACCTACTAAGCCGCGAATTTCCCCCTCATTGAGGGTAAGACTCATTCTATCAACGGCTTTAACCATCCCTTGAGGGGTCTCAATCTCGATGGTTAGATGTCGAATATCAAGTAAAGGCATTATTCGATTCCTGCATTTAGCGCTTGGCGAACACCTTCACCGACGAGGTTAATCACGATCACTGTAAACATAATGGCTAAACCGGGTAGGGTGACTGTCCATGGTGCGAGGTAAATCAGCTCTACAGAGTCACCCAAGATTGAGCCCCATTCAGTACTTGGTGCTTGAGCGCCAAGCCCTAAGAAACCCAAAGCCGTGATATCAAGAATGGCGACTGACAATGCCAGCGTAATTTCAAGTGCCACCACGGTAAGAATATTAGGAAGGATTGAATTCCATAACAGGTAGAAGTCGTTCGCACCATCGAGGCGAGAAGCCAAAATATAGTCTTTTTCTACCTCAGCGTGCACGGCAATGTATACCGAACGAATAAAGCGTGGAATCAATGCTAAACATAAGGCAAGCAAGATATTAAACTCGCCAAAACCAAGAAACGCCACGAAGATAATTGCTAGTAACAGAGACGGAATCGACATAACGGTATCAAGCAGGTGGTTTAGTGTGCTTGATAGTAATCCACGAGTCATCCCCGCAAGTACGCCAATCAGGCAACCAATGACTGCTGCGATAAAGGTAATCACAACCGCGGCACCAAACGTCAGCTGAGAGCCGATAATCAGACGAGAAAGAATATCTCGGCCTAAGTCATCGGTGCCTAAGAAATACTCGACTGTTCCTGAGGGATCCCAAGAGGGTGGGGTTAACAGGTGTCCCGTTTGTTCTTGAGCATCATGCGGAGCTAGCCATGGTGAAGTGACGGTGATTAGAATGATTAAGGTCAAACACCACAGTCCAAACATAGCGAGATTATTGCCACGGAAGCTGCGCCAGAAACGCTCGAATTGGGTTGGAATCTGCTCTTCTTGGTAGACGTTATTTGTTAGCATACCATTCCTTCCTTACCAGCGGATTGACCATCGCGCCCAATAGATCGGACAGAATGTTTGCGGTCAAAACCAAGGTTGCTACCACTATTACGCCAGCTTGAATTGAAACGTAATCTCGATTAGATAAAGCATCCAGTAACCAACGACCAATGCCCGGCCAGTTAAAGATAGACTCGGTAACAATAGCAAGCGTTAACATACTTGATAGCTGAACACCGACCTTAGGAATAATCGGAGGTATCGCGTTTCTTAGCACGTGCTGCGTGATGATCTCTTTAGTGGAAAGACCTTTAATTCGCGCAGCGCGGATGTAGTTTTGCGTCATTACTTCAGCCACTGACGCTCTCATCAATCGGATGACCTGAGTCGTTGGCGCCAGTGCTAAAACAAGACAAGGCAACGCCATGTGCTCGATAACACTTTGTAGTGCGTGCGCACGGTAGCGACCCTCGGCAAAAAAGGCGTCAATCATCGCGAAGCCAGTCACGTGTTCAATCTCGTAAAGTAGGTCGTATCGGCCACCAACTGGGAACATTTCAAAGTGCAGTGAAAACACCATGATCATCAGCAACGCGACCCAAAATATAGGCGCAGAGTAACCGGCCATTGAGGTGAACGATATGGTGGTATCAACAAATTTACCTTGTCTCATACCAGCAATGGTGCCGAAAGGGATACCGATGATGAGTGCCAACACAAAGGCAAAGAAGCACAGCTCTAGCGTTGCAGGGAACACCACGACCAACTCATCGATGATAGGCACACCGTGTTTGCTTAGACCAAAGTTTAGCGTCGATAATTCAGTGATATAGCTAATCCAACCGGGCCAAAAATCTTGAATTGCCCAAGGTGAGGTTTGGTCTAATCGAAGCAGGGAAAAACCTACCAAGGTCAGAATCCCTAACGTAATAACGAATAAGTTTACACGTCTTAATGTATACCAAAACATTACTGCACCTCTCTTCTGACTTGATCAAAAGGTTGGGCATTGAAAGGACTTGCTTTAAAGCCTGTTAGCGAACGATCGTGCACGCGAAATTGCACGCCATGAGCAAGAGGAATCACAGGAACTTCTTCATTGAGAATGTTTTGGGCTTGTCGGTACAAGTTCACACGGTGCCTTTGTTGATTGATCTCTAATGCTAAGTCGAGGAGGAAATCAAAGTCTGAATTACACCACATCGAAACGTTTAATCCTGCGCGTTCTGAACTGCATGAGAGAAGCGGGCGTAAGAAGTTATCTGGGTCACCGGTATTGCCTATCCAACCTGTAAGCAACAGGTCTGTTGAGGAAATCGAGGATAACTGTGTACGGTCAAATCGGTCATCGGTATAGAGTTTCAATTCAATACCGATATCCGCCAAGTTTGCTTGGATCAGTTCAGCCGTTTTTCTTGGGCTTGGGTTGTATGCGCGAGGCTCTAATGGTACCCACATTGAAAGCTCTAACCCGGGTTCAACACCAGCTTCTTTGAGTAGCGCAATCGCATAGTTTCGATCATAACGAACTTGAACGCTGTCCTCTTGGTGAGCCCAAGAAGTAGGAGGAAGCAATGTATAGGCTTTCGTCCCTGTACCGTAGTACACAGAATCGAGTATGTTTTGGCGGTTGATGGCTAAGTTAAGCGCTTTACGCACTCGAGAGTCACGCAATGCTGGATGCTCGGTATTTAGCGCGATGAAAGAGACATTGACCGCAGGCGTGGCAGAAATCATCAACTCTTCATGAGCCTGAATAATAGGGATTTGGCTAGAAATTGGTGAGTTGAGTACGTCACACTCACTGCGCAGAAGCTTAGCAAGTGTGCCTGTACCACGTTGTGATGTATCAAACACAACTTGGTCCATTTGTACGTCACCTTTCCAATAGTGCTTATGCTTTTTCAAGCGAACTAGGTCGTTGATCTGGTATTCATCTAAGTAAAAAGGGCCCGTGCCGACAGGATTGGAATCGATTTGATTTTTCTCATCCGCAGCAATGAGCTTGTTGGCGTACTCTTTAGAATGAATGACCGCATAGCTGGTGGCTATGTTGTTGAGAAATGAATTGTCAGGGCGACTCAATTGGAATTTCACCGTTAGGTCGTCAACAGCGGTGATGTCGACAATCAAGTTTTTGAAGTCAATTCCGGCAAACCATGGGTATAGGCCGCCACCCACATAATGAAATGGGTTTGAACTATCAATGACACGTTCAAAGCTAAACACCACATCTTGTGCATTCATGCTACGAGTAGGGGTGAACCAGTCTGTCGTTTGGAACGCAACATTTGGGCGCAGTTTGAACGTGTACTCTGTACCTGATTTATCAACAGACCAACTTGTCGCCAAGTTCTGTTTTGGTCGGTAAGTCATCGGATCAAGAGTGAGCAGTGTATCGAAGATTTGAGGACTCAGCGATTCTGCGGTAATGCCACTATCAACCAGCTGTGGGTTGAAGGTACTAGGATTACCTTGGCCGCAATAAATGAAGCCTTTTTCACGGATTTGCTCGTGATTCACACTCTCACCACATCCAGCGAGAAAGCTCAGCGTGCAGATGCTCAGTGATAGTCTTATTAGTGCTTTCATAAAAAGAAATACTTTTCGAAACGAGGCGTTAGAGGAGCCTCAAGATCCGGACAATTTAACATTTTATTTATTCGGCTCCAAATAATAATCAAGTGTGGACAGCTATTTATCGTTAGCTTGTCCGACAATCGCGTACTTCCTCACCATTCCACGTAATTGGTTGTAGGTTAACCCAAGTAATTCTGCGGCTTGTTTCTGGTTATATTTGCTCTGTTTTAGGGCTTGATTGAGTAGCTTGATGTCTTGTTGTTCTTGCCATGCTTTGTAATCAAGCGGCAAAGAAAACAAGCTCTCTGATGAAGTATGGCTGTTAGACGGCTCATTGCCAGTTTCCGGAGAGGAATCTTGCTCTGTTTTCCATGCGGGCTTAAATGGGTTAAACACCAAATATTCAATAGGATATGGGTCTTTTCCGTGCTGATAGATCGCTCGCTCAATGACGTTTTTGAGCTCTCGTACATTCCCTGGCCAAGAATAATCTAAAAGCGATTCAACGGCAGAAGGGGCAAAGCCAACAAACAACTCCAATTCCAATTCACGACACATCTTAATGGCGTAGTATTCTGCGAGTAGCATGATGTCTTCTTTTCGCTCACGCAAAGGGGGAATAGTAATGACGTCAAACGCCAGTCTATCTAATAGGTCAGCCCTGAATTCGCCCTTTAATGCCATGTCTGGTAAGTCGGCATTGGTTGCACACACCAGTCTTACATTGGCACTTAGCGCCTTTTGCCCACCGACACGTTCATATTGCCCGTATTCAATCACGCGCAATAGCTTCTCTTGAACCGCAAGGGGAGTAGTCGCCAGCTCATCCAGAAACAGTGTGCCGCCTTCTGCTCTTTCAAAACGGCCTTGATGACGACCTTTCGAACCCGTAAACGACCCCGACTCGTGACCAAACAGTTCAGAATCAATCAAACCTTCACTGAGGGTTGAGCAGTTCAATGAGATCAAAGGTTGATCCCAACGTCTTGAAAGGTAATGCAGTCTTTGTGCGATCAGCTCTTTACCTGTGCCGCGCTCGCCAATGATCAGAATGGGTCTTTCTATTGGTGCGAGTTGGGATACTTTATCTAAAACAGAGAGAAAGCTAGGTGATTCACCAATGAGGTTCTGCTGCATAGCGCGTCCTTGTATGAATTGATCGCTGGAGAGGTCATGAAAGAGCCGTAGTGGTGAAAAATACCAATACTTGGCTAAATTCATCATAGCATGGTTCGGATTAATCACCATTTTATTGTAAGTAACTGATAATAAATGGCTTAAAAGTTGGCATGCTACTTGGATTACTTATGGTAGGTTTAACAACAAACGTAAATTTTTGAGCAAGTGGATTGTTAAAGTCGTACAGCGATTTGAAACGCATTTGCCATCATTGTAATTAAGGAGTTCCTCATGGGTATTTTTTCTCGCTTTGCAGACATTGTAAATTCAAACATCAGTGCACTATTAGATAAGGCCGAAGATCCTGAAAAGATGATTCGCCTGATTATCCAAGAAATGGAAGACACGCTGGTTGAGGTTCGTACTAACTCAGCAAAAGCAATCGCAGACAAGAAAGAGCTAGCACGTAAAGTTGAAGCTATCGAAACTCAGATTCTAGATTGGCAAAACAAAGCGACACTCGCACTGACTAAGCAACGTGAAGATCTGGCAAGAGCGGCGCTAATCGAAAAGCAAAAACTGGAAGACATCATCAAGAGCCTTCACACCGAGCAAACTTTGGTTCATGAAACCATAGAAAAGCTAACCAGTGAGATCGGCAAGCTTGAAACCAAAATTGCAGAAACTCGCGCAAAGCAACAAGCATTAATGATTCGTAATAATGCGGCGAGCAATCGTCGTGATGTTCAAAAACACCTGCATTCAAGCAAAACCAACGAAGCAATGGCGAAGTTTGAGCAATTCTCGCGTAAAGTGGATGAATTAGAAGCTGAAGCGGACGTTTACGCTAAGACGGGTAACGCAAAATCTTTAGACCAAGAGTTTGCCGAACTACAAGCTCAAGATGAAATCGAAAAAGAGCTAGCGAAACTGAAGCAACAAGTTGAAAACCGCGATAAATAATCTAGGAGTTGTCTATGTCAACATTTCTAATTGCAGGTCCACTGATTGTCTTTTTAATCTTCGTGGCACCGCTATGGTTATTCTTACATTACCGCAGCAAGAAGAAATCCAGCAATGGTCTTTCTGAAACGGATCTTCAACGTCTGCATAAGCTTTCTGCGCAAGCTGAATCCATGCAAGACCGAGTGAAAACGCTAGAAAAAATACTGGATGCGGAGTCGCCTAACTGGAGACGAAACTATGAGTAGAGAACTGTATCGCGACACGATTAACGGCAAATTGTCTGGTGTGTGTGCAGGGTTAGCGAACTACTTTGGCCTTGAAGTGTGGTTGGTTCGCATCTTAGTTATCTCAGCAGCGCTGCTTGGTGGTAGTTTTCTGGTGTTATTAGCGTATTTAGCTTTGACATTTATGCTTGAAAAACAACCACCTCACTATGTTGATGAGATGAAAGCCAAACAAGAGCACACACTCAAACAAAAGCCTTGGGAAAAAGGGCAAACGGCAGAGTCGTTACTGGGCACTTTAGAGGGTGATTTCCAGAAGTTAGAGACCAGTGTCCGCAACATGGAAGCTTATGTGACCTCCGACACCTTTAAAGTCGACCGCGCATTTAAGAACATGTAACGGTAAGTCTAAAAAAGATTCGATAACGGTTTAGGAAAATTTATTCCAAGCCGTTATTTTTTTTAATAATTTTGTCTAAATAAATCTTACGATAACTGGTAAGTTACATGTGATTAATCTATGTTATAAAAATATTTATAGATATGGATGATCACCAATGTATAGAGCCTCCGTTGTCCTATTGACAGCCTTAGCTGGGTTGTCTGGGTGTGGTAAGGAGCTTCCTCCCGTACCTGAACCTGATTCTAGACCCGCCAAACTCTTCACCGTTTCCGTCGGTAATAATGCCTTTGAACGTAGTTTTCCAGCCACCACAGAAGCTGGCGATAAAGCCGTTCTTGCGTTCCGTGTTCCTGGGTTACTTCAGACTATCGATGTCACATCGGGTCAACAGGTTACCAAAGGTGACCAACTTGCAACGCTTAACCCTGATGAATATCAGCTGTTAGAAAAGCAAGCGAGAGCTAACTTTAAGCTTGCCGATGTTCAATACCAACGCTCGATTAAGCTGCGTAAAGATCGAGTGGTTTCAGAGCAAGATTTCGATCAAGCGAAAGCCAACCACAACTCGGCTAAAGCTGTCCTGAACCAAGCTAAGGCTAATCTACGTTACACCACTCTGGTTGCGCCTTACGATGGAACGATTTCCATCATTCCTGCCGAAAACCATGAATACATCGCGGCGAAACAAGGTGTGATGAATATTCAAACCAATCAGATTCTTAAGGTCGTTTTCTTATTACCCGACCAACTTATCACGCGCTTTTCTTCAGGGTTTGAAACCGATGCAACCATGGTATTTGATGCGTTTCCTGAGAACCCTTACGTTTTGACTTTCCAAGAAGTTGATACCGAAGCGGATCCAAAAACGGGTTCATACAAGGTAACCATGGTAATGGAAAGACCGACGGATATCGGTATTTTACCGGGCATGTCTGGCACGGTAAGGCTTGTTTCTGCGCAAGCCGCTGCGACTAAAATTCCTACGTCGGCCATGATGACCGATGGAGATGATGTCTCCGTATGGCGTGTGAATAACGACGGTATTGTTGAAAATGTTGCCATCGTCATCGATGAAAAACGTCATATAGTCTCTGGGCTAAACGACGGAGATCGTATTGTCATTTCTGGCGTTAATGGTCTTGAGCCGGGCGTAAAAGTCCGAGAGTGGATCAAGGAAAGGGGGCTATAACATGAAAACACTTAAAGTGGCCACAGGGCTGTCGTGTTTAGCCCTACTGACAGCTTGTGAAGATAAACAAGTGGTAGAAGTGGATAACACACCCTTAGTTAAAGCCGTCGAGATTTCAGTCATCGATTTTAGCGACAAGCTCTATTTCCCAGCGGTCGCGAATGCGGCTGAGAAAGCTCATCTTAGTTTCCGAGTGGCGGGTGAAATCTACAAGCTTGATGTTAAAGAAGGCGAACGTGTTTCTGCTGGTGACATCATTGCAGAGCTTGACCCAACCGATTATCAATTGGATGTGGACAATGCTCAAGCGCGTTACACGGTAATTAACAGTCAATACCGACGTTCGAGTCCGCTAGTGAAGAAAGGCTTATTGGCTAAGTCGCAATTCGATGAAATTGCCGCTCAACGCCAGATTGCTTATGCCGAGTTGGAACTGGCGAAACTGCGCTTATCGTTCACTATGCTTCGTGCGCCTGTTGATGGGATTATTTCTCGAGTCAGTGTCGACCAATATGAAAATATTCAGGTAGGCCAACAGATTGTGAACATTCACAGTGTTGAGGATGTCGAAGTTGTGATTCAGCTTCCTGACCAGATTTATGTGAATCAACCCAATGAAACGCTCCTCTCGAACGTGGAAGCTGTAGTGAGAGTGCCAAGCGGTAATGAATACACCGCAGGTATTAAAGAGTTCACCACTGAACCCGATCCAAGTACGGGTACCTTCACGGTTACATTAGCTTTGCCGATGCCAGAAGACGATTTGATTCTTGATGGTATGGCCGTAGATGTGACTTCAAACGGGCGGGATATCGGTTTGGAGCTAAAAGCTGGTGTACTTATTCCGATCGAAGCGGTATTCAATGCAGACGGTGATGAACTGGATCGTAAAAACTCTTATGTGTGGGTTCTTAACGATGACAAGACAGTCTCGAAACAACAAGTCGTGTTAGGCAAAGCAAACCAGGAAACATTGCAGGTAATGAAAGGATTGGAAATGGGGCAGCATGTCGTTGTTGCAGGCGTATCGCGATTGCGAGATGGGATGACAGTGGAAGTATTGTCTCAGGAGACGAACAATGAGTGAAGTAAATAACAAGCCCCAAAATGACGATCAACAGGGTGATGATCAGATCACAGGTGTTGCTTCTTACTTTATACGTAACAAAGTCATTAGCTGGATGCTATCTCTGATCTTTCTTATTGGTGGTGTTTCAGCATTCTTCGGTTTGGGGCGTTTAGAAGATCCTGCCTTTACCATCAAAGATGCAATGGTCGTAACCTCTTATCCTGGGGCAACCCCTCAACAAGTGGAAGAAGAAGTTACCTACCCACTAGAGAAAGCGATTCAACAGCTTACCTATGTCGACGAAGTGAACTCTATTTCAAGCCGTGGCCTGTCTCAGGTAACGGTAACGATGAAGAATAACTATGGTCCGGACGATCTTCCGCAAATTTGGGATGAACTGCGCCGAAAAGTGAATGATCTTAAGGTTGAACTGCCACCTGGGGTCAATGATCCTCAAGTCATTGATGACTTCGGTGACGTTTACGGGATCTTGCTTGCGGTGACGGGTGATGGTTATAGCTACAAAGAGCTGCTGGATTACATTGATTATCTAAGGCGAGAGCTGGAGTTGGTTGATGGGGTCAGTAAGGTCTCTGTTTCTGGTCAACAACAAGAGCAAGTATTCATTGAGATATCGATGAAGCGGATAAGCTCCTTAGGTCTGTCTCCAAGCACGGTATTTAATCTTTTATCGACTCAAAATATTGTATCAAGTGCGGGTGCGGTAAGAATTGGCGACGAATACATTCGAATCCATCCAACGGGTGAGTTCCAGAATGTTGAGCAGCTTGGCGATTTAATTCTGACAGAAGGTGGTGCTCAAGGTCTCATCTATTTGAAAGACGTAGCTGACGTCACTCGTGGCTATGTTGAAGTACCAAGTAATATTATTGGCTATAACGGTAAGCTCGCACTCAACCTCGGTGTCTCTTTTGCACAAGGTGTCAACGTAGTAGCGGTTGGTGAAGCCTTTGATCGAAGACTTGCTGAGCTTAAGTACCAACAACCTGTCGGCATCGATATCTCCGAGGTTTATAACCAACCGAAAGAGGTAGATAAGTCTGTTAGCGGATTTGTGGTGAGTTTAGGTCAGGCGGTTGCGATCGTAATCGTGGTTCTGCTGTTCTTCATGGGGCTACGCTCCGGTCTGTTGATCGGTTTGATACTACTGTTGACCGTTTTCGGTACCTTCATTTTCATGCAGTACTTCAAGATAGATCTCCAACGTATTTCATTAGGCGCATTGGTTATCGCCTTGGGGATGCTGGTGGATAATGCCATTGTGGTGGTGGAAGGGATATTGATCGGCACGCAGAAGGGGCGAACCCGGATGCAGGCCGCCACCGATATCGTAACCCAAACCAAATGGCCGCTGTTAGGTGCAACCGTTATTGCGGTAACCGCTTTTGCGCCGATCGGCTTGTCTGAAGATTCAACCGGCGAATACTGTGGCACCTTGTTTACGGTTCTGCTTATCTCGCTTATGTTGAGTTGGTTTACTGCAATCTCGATTACGCCATTCTTTGCTGACATGTTCTTCAAAGGCCAGAAGGTTGATCCTGATAACGAAGGCAAAGACCCATACAATGGGATGGTTTTTGTTATCTATAAAAACTTCCTTGAGTTCTGTATGAAGCGTGCGTGGCTCACCATGTTCGTTCTGATTATTGGTTTGGGAGCGAGTGTTTACGGCTTTGGTTTTGTCAAACAAGCCTTCTTCCCATCTTCGACTACGCCAATGTTCCAAGTGGATGTTTGGATGCCGGAAGGTACCGATATTCGTGCGACCAACACCAAGCTTAAAGTGCTTGAAGGTTGGTTAGCAGAGCAGGACGAAGTTGAACACATCACGACAACGGCAGGTAAAGGTCTACAGCGTTTCATGCTGACTTACTCACCAGAGAAAAGTTATAGCGCATACGGCGAAATAACGGTTCGAGTGAAGAGTTATGAAGTGCTTGAAGGGCTAATGCTGCGTTTCCGTGAACACGTAAATGGTCAGTTCCCTGAGATTGATTACAAGCTGAAACAAATCGAGTTAGGTCCTGGTGGCGGTGCGAAAATTGAAGCGCGAATTGTAGGTTCTGATCCAACGGTACTGCGTTCAATCGCATCTCAAGTGATGGATATCATGCGTGCTGATGATGGTGCATTTAATATTCGTCACGATTGGCGTGAAAGAACTAAGGTGCTAGAGCCTCAATTTAATGAAAGCCAAGCTCGTCGCTATGGTATTACCAAGTCAGACGTAGATGATTTCCTAGCGATGTCTTTCTCTGGTAAATCGATTGGTGTGTACCGTGACGGTACTACGCTGATGCCTATCGTGGCTCGTTTGCCTGAAGATGAGCGTGTTGATATCCGTAACATCGAAGGCATGAAGATTTGGAGCCCAGCACTAAGTGAGTACATCCCACTGCAACAAGTAACGCTAGGTTACGAACTGGAATGGGAAGACCCACTGATCATCCGTAAGAACCGTAAGCGTATGCTGACGGTAATGGCGGATCCTGATCTATTGGGTGAGGAAACGGCTTCGACTCTACAGAAACGCTTACAACCACAAATTGAAGCGATTGAGATGCCACCGGGTTACTCATTGGAGTGGGGTGGTGAATATGAGTCGTCGGCAGATGCACAGGCGTCACTGTTTACAACCATGCCTCTGGGTTACTTGTTCATGTTCTTGATCACTGTGTTCTTGTTTAACTCGGTGAAAGAGCCTCTGATTGTTTGGTTAACAGTGCCACTCGCCTTGATAGGGGTGACGACAGGCTTGTTAGCCTTGAATACACCATTCGGCTTTATGGCGCTGTTGGGCTTCTTGAGTCTATCAGGGATGCTTCTGAAGAACGGTATCGTACTGCTTGATCAAATTGAGATTGAGATGAAGTCAGGTAAAGATCCATATGTAGCGGTTGTTGATGCGGCACTGAGTCGTGTTCGTCCGGTATGTATGGCGGCGATCACCACCATTCTAGGTATGATCCCTCTACTACCAGATATCTTCTTTAAACCAATGGCAGTAACCATTATGTTTGGTTTGGGCTTTGCGACTGTACTCACGCTAATCGTAGTACCTGTGCTGTATCGTCTATTCCATAAAATTGAAGTAGCTTAACGCCAACTAACCTTTGAAATAATGCCCCTAATTGGGGCATTATTTTTATGTACGATTACTAAAAAGAGACCATCGAAATGGAAGCGAATACAGTGGATAGAACGTGTGCGTGGGCACTGAAACATGAGCTTGAAAGGGAGTATCACGATGCAGAGTGGGGCGTGCCTGTTTATGATGACCAAGTGCTATTTGAGTTCATTACGCTAGAAGGTGCCCAAGCCGGCCTAAGTTGGATTACGATACTTAAAAAACGTGAAGGCTATCGTGCTGCATTTGAAAACTACGACCTCAATAAGCTAGCTGTACTTAATGAAGACAATGTGCCAAATATCATTGAAAACTTCGATGTGGTTAAACATAAGGGCAAGATTGCCTCGGTTTACAATAATGCGCGTGCAACGCTTGAACTTCAGAAAGAGTTTGGGTCTCTATCGAATGCTTTATGGCAGTTTGTTGATAGCGAGGTGATCGTCAATCAATGGACAGAGATGTCTCAAGTCCCAGCTTCTACTGAGCAATCCAAAGCGATGAGCAAGTTTTTGAAGAAAAGAGGATTCAAGTTTGTAGGGGAAACAATCTGTTACGCGTTTATGCAAGCAACAGGTATGGTTAATGACCATCTCGTTGGTTGTCCTTACAAATAAAAATGTTATTTATCGTCGCGAAATAATTGCGTGAAAATGGGAAAATTCACTAGCCATTTATAAACTATTCAATATCATATGTGACCGAATTAAAACCTAGAAGACGATAGTGAAACAACAAAGCTACCAAATTTGTGATGCTAGTTATGATCCCTTGCTAAGGCAGTTTGTGCGTGCAGATGGCCACGTAGAAACTATCGCGCCGTTAGAAGGTAAGGTGTTCCTGTTCTTGCTAGAGAATGCTGGTGAATGCATTGAACGAGGCCTGATATTTGATAGGTGTTGGGGCAATGTGATTGTCTCAGAGCAAGCTCTCACCAATGTGATCTCCAAGATTCGCAAAACCCTGTCTCGAGTCACTTGTGGTTGTGCGACGATTCGTACCGTGAGTAAAACGGGCTATTCGCTTGAGATCAATGAGTCGATAAAGCCTAGCAAAGCTGAAGTTGTATCTTCTTCTGTGATTACAGAGGGGTTTGAATCAAACTCTTCGCCTGTCGCTCAAGAGGTGTTAGCCGCGACTGAAACCTCTGCCGACGCGAACAAGACAACGACATCAGATTCAGAACTCAATATTTCATCGAATCAAGAACAGAGCTCAGCTGAGCTAGAGCCTTCGAATTCGAAAAGCAAAGCGCACCTCGTTAAAGCAGGTTATATAGTCGCGTTGATTTGTGTAGTCGTAACGGCGTTCAACCTTTTCCAAACCTATTATGCGCCAATGCCTTATTTTGTTGATAAGACAGAATATCGAGATAGTTACACAGACAATACCAATCAATACTTTTTCCACATTGTTCACGATGAAGCCTATTCATTGCCAGCGATTACCCAAAAGCTTACGGATGTGTTGCCGAGCCACTGCAACGTTGATGTCTTTGTCCGTATTTATCCATCTGTTGATCAGCCTGAAAATGATGCTTTGTATATGTTGGTTCAAAGGAAGGATGGCGAGGCCCTAAATTACGGGGCGACGATTTTCAATGTGGAGACGTCTTTTGACTCATTTGCAGCTCATATGGAAAAGAGGAGCTACTTTTGCGATTAATTGGCTTACTTATTCTATTGGCAGTTGCTGCAGCAAGCTTTTTGCTGGAACAGAATGCATTAGCGGGTACTCGCTGGCACTGTAAAACGCTAAAAACGGATTTTTTATCTCAGGCATTCCAACCGTACCAATCGCTTTATGAGCGAATGAGCATTACTTTTCAGTCTGACCAAACTTTTAGTATGAGAGAGTTTGTGACGATCACTGAGAAAGACGGTAACGAAGGCACAATGGAAAACCTGTATTCTGGTTACTACGGCCTTGATGGGAATCATTTGTCGATGAGTATTATTGATGTGAGAACCGCCACTCCGTTTCATGATCCGATCATTAATCAGGAATACAGTGAGTACAAAGGGGTGACCATTGATTACTCGATCTTGGAGAAAGACCAGTCCCTGTATCTGTTTAATGAACACCGCTCAGAAATCTTCAACTGGACATGCTTTAAGGTTCAATAATCATTTATAAAGCGCTTTGTGTCAGTAGCTGGATTACAGGCAGCTGATAGGCAGAACTGAAAAAGGCAGGAATATCCTGCCTTTTTGCTTATTGAATCTAACGTGTCAGATTAAACCAGAGCGTTGTAACGTTCTAATCCAGCCTCAAGATCTGCAATCAAATCATCGACGTCTTCTAAGCCGACGTGAACACGAATCAAAGTCCCTTCGAAGTTCGGATTCGCTACCGTTCTTAGGCTATCAAAACTGCTTGGTTCATTCGCTAGAATTAAGCTCTCGAAACCACCCCATGAATAACCCATGCTGAAGTGTGTCATGCCATCAAGCAGTGCTGTCGTTGCTTTTGTGTTTGAGTTCTTTAGAACAAACGAGAACAGGCCATTGCCGCCAGTAAAATCTCGTTTGAAGAATTCATGACCAGGGCAAGACTCAAGGGCAGGGTGACGAACATGATCAACCTCAGGTCGAGTCTCCAGCCATTTTGCGACTTTCAAGCTGCTCTCTGCATGTTGGCGTAGTCGAACGTCAAGAGTACGAATACCACGAAGGGCAAGGTAAGCGTCATCTGGTGATACACATTGCCCCATCAAATAGCTCTGTTCTCTTAGTTGATCCCAACACTTCTCGTTGGCAACAGCAGTACCTAACATCACATCAGAGTGACCAACAATGTATTTGGTCGCAGCTTGAATCGAGATATCAACGCCAAAATCAAACGGTGAGAAGTTCACACCAGCAGCCCATGTGTTATCGAGCATCACGATGATGTCGTGTTCATGAGCAATACGCGCTAGCGTTGGAATGTCTTGCACTTCCATGGTGACTGAGCCCGGAGATTCGGTAAACAGCACCTTAGTGTTTGGCTTAATAAGGTCTTGGATGCCTTCACCGATCGTTGGTTCGTAGTAGGTCGTCTCTACACCCATCTTCTTCATGATGGTGTCACAGAAATCACGCGTCGGTTCGTAGCAGGTGTCGACCATCAGAATATGATCGCCTGTTTCTACAAAAGAAAGAATGGCATTTGAAATGGCTGCAGTACCACAAGGGTAAAGTGCACAGCCTGCGCCGCCCTCGACTTCAACCATGGCATCTTGGAAGGCGAAATGAGTATTGGTTCCACGACGTCCGTAAAAAAGCGTTTTGTTGGCGCGATTAATCGTAGCTTTACGCTTTTCTTCTACTGAGTTGAACACGACGGTTGAAGCGCGCTGTACTGGTGGGTTAACGACACCATTGGTCCACTTCTTATCACGACCTGCAGTGATCAGCTTAGTGGTTTTGTTCTCGGACATGCTGTGAATTCCTTATCAATCGGTTATGTCCTATTTAAAACATGCCAATAGCCTTCAAAGCAAGAGTGAAGCGGGAGTTTTTATGCTTTTCTTTCTCTTTTTAACCTTTCACGTCGTTTATCGTGAAAGGCTAAAAATCAGATAGGCAGTGAGAGATGAGTCGGCATGGACCCATTGATTGGATTACAGCAGTGGATTGAACAGATAGAACAACCTTTCGAAGAAGCGGTTACGCAGATTTCTCTGCTCCCACTGCTCCAGTTCTACTGGATGCGATGACTCGATGTAAGATTGCTGCAGTTCAGATAGCTGCTGAGTGAAGTGCACATCGTCAACAGCGAGCGTCACTTCGAAGTTAAGCCATAAACTGCGCATGTCGATATTGACCGTTCCGATTAAACAAAACTCTTCATCAATCACTACTGACTTAGTGTGAAGAAGTCCACCGTAAAACTCGTAAATCTTCACGCCAGCTTCAAGCAGTTCAGTATAAAACGCGCGTGAGGCCCACTTAACCATCAATGAATCGTTGTTGTGTGGGATGATCAGTTCTACGTTTACACCGCGTTGCGCTGTCATTTTGAGTGTTTCTAATAAATCGGCACTCGGTACAAAGTAGGGGGTTGTGATACGAACTGAATGGTTTGCCTGATTAATCGCAATGGTCAGAACTTGTAGGATCAAATATTCTGGCATGCCCGGGCCTGATGGTACTACCTGAACTGGATGATGCGTCATTACCTCTTCAACCGGACACTCTGGTAAATCAGGAAGGATTCGTTCACCTGTTTCGACTTCCCAATCCCAACCATGGATGGCCGACAGCACATTAACGGTAGGGCCAGTTACACGAACCATTACGTCAATCCACTGACCCACACCTGAGCTCTGTTTGAAGTGAGCAGGGTCGACCATGTTCATTGAACCGGTATAGGCAATGGTTTCATCAATCACGATGATCTTGCGGTGCTGCCTTAGATCTAGGCGGCGTATTAAAATACGCCAAGGGCTAACCTCTAATGCTTGTACAACTTGCACACCGGCGTCTTTCATCATTGAAAGCCAGTGGCTTTTGAAAAATCGTGGGCTACCTGCTGAATCAAGCAAGACTTTAACATCCACTCCACGTTTCGCAGCTCGAATGAGTGCGGAACCAACCGAATCCGTTAAGCCTCCAGGATGCCAAATATAGAAAACCATCTTGATACTGGTTTGGGCATTTTCTATATCTTCAATAATTGCGTGTAAGATCTCATTGGGAGACGCTTGCAGTGAAAGTGTGTTTCCGCTGAGTGCAGGAATGCCCATTCGATTATTACAAAGTTCATCGATCTTGTGGATAGGGGAGCCGACCTTTCCTGGCAGGTGGAGCTGGCAATCATCTAGTTTTCGGAACCAATCACCAAACGGAGTAAACATGCGGTGAGCGCGCTCAGCCCTTTTTCTGCCTAGGTTTAGCTCTCCAAAAAGGAAGTAACAAGCGACACCTACAATTGGGATAATGTAGATAACCATCAACCACGCGAGAGAAACGCTGACAGAGCGTCGTTTTAGTACGACACGGAAAGTCACACCGGCTACAAGCACCCAGTACAAAGCGACAGAGGCTAAAGTTAAAAAATGGTAGAGCTTTTCCACATTGAATACTCGAAAAAAGAGACACTTAGATAGTAATGCTATTTTGCGGATATGGGAATTTAAGGAATCAACTATTTACAAATTAGAGCTAAAGCTGTAAACAGGTTATAGTTGTTAAGTTTTGGTTAACTTAAGACGAAAACGATTGTTTTGTATGAAAAGGCGGCATTTAACCATAAAAATTTACATTGGTAACGAAATATGTACGGTTCGGGCTTCCAATTTTATTCTTAAACTGGTTTACTT
The DNA here is from genome assembly GCF_000272105.2 of Vibrio splendidus 12E03. Classification (GTDB taxonomy): domain Bacteria; phylum Pseudomonadota; class Gammaproteobacteria; order Enterobacterales; family Vibrionaceae; genus Vibrio; species Vibrio splendidus_I. The sequence continues at coordinate 49,224 of NZ_AJZD02000331.1, read as the reverse complement.
GCCAGATAACGAGCGTCAATCAAATCTTTTAGGTGTGTAAATTTTTTTATACGCCTTATCTTTTAAAGACGCCACCCAAAGCAAAACACAACATCACATAACACAAAAGTTTGGAGTACACGTGGCTACTAGTAATACAACCACAACACCCCGCGATACCTGGGGTTCGAAGTTAGGATTCGTAATGGCTGCAGCAGGTTCTGCTGTTGGTCTAGGTAACATTTGGAAATTCCCTTACACAGCAGGCGAAAGTGGCGGCGGTGCATTCGTTGCAATTTACCTGTTTTTTGTAATCTTCATCGGTTTCAGTGTAATGCTGACTGAATTTGCGATTGGCCGTCATACGCAAAAATCAGCAGTAGGTGCATTCAAAACAACTGACCGTCGTTGGACGTTCGCTGGTGTTATCGGCGTAGTCAGTGGTCTACTTATCATGGGTTTCTACCCTGTAGTAGGTGGCTGGTCTATCGCATACATCGGTAAGATTGCTGGTGGTCTGCTAGACGCACCTGAAGCAATCGGTGACAGCTTCGGTGGCTTTATCTCAAACCCAGTTCAACCACTTATGTGGATGGGCCTATACCTACTACTTAACATTGTTATTGTTATGAAGGGTATCTCTGGTGGTATTGAGAAAGCTGGTAAGATCCTGATGCCACTTCTTTTCATTATCCTTATCGTGGTATCCATCAAAGGCATCATGCTTCCGGGCGCGATGGCTGGTCTTGAATTCCTATTCAGCCCTGACTTCTCTAAAGTAGACAGCGGTGTAATCCTAGCTGCACTAGGTCAAGCATTCTTCTCACTATCTCTTGGTATGGGTTGTATGTTGACTTACGGTTCTTACCTTAAGAAGAAAGAGAACCTAGTTCAAACGACAGCTATGGTTACTGCAATGGATACTGGTGTTGCTATCCTAGCTGGTGTTGCAATGTTCCCTGCAATGTTCGCATTCGGTATGGAGCCTGCAGCTGGTCCTGGTCTAGTATTCGTTGTTGTTCCTCAGCTATTCGCTGAAATGGGCGGCGTAGTTGGTCTTCTATTTGCTCTTATGTTCTTCGTTGGTCTAAGTGTTGCGGCACTGACTTCTTCAGTATCTCTACTTGAAGTTGTTGTTTCTTACCTAATCGATGAGAAGGGCATGAAGCGTGTAACAGCTGTACTGTCTGCAAGTGTAGTAATGGCGATTCTATGTATCTTCGCTTCTCTATCACTTGGTGGCTTCGGTCCAACACTGTTCGGTACTGGTGCGTTTGATATCTTCGACCTACTAACTGATAAGATCTTCCTAGCAGTTGGCGGTATGTTGGTATGTATCTTCGCTGGTTGGAGACTAAACCGTGCTGACCTAGAGAAAGAAATCACTAACGACGGTGAAGTATCTTTCCCACTATTCGGTCTATGGTACACACTAGTTAAGTACATCATCCCAGTAGCTATCGCTATCGTAGCGTTCATGGGTATCTCTTCTGGCTTCGACAGCGGTAAAGGTGCAATCATGCTACTAGGTATTGGTATCATTGCTGGCTCTGCGGTCATCTCTAAGAAGCTATAGTTCTAAGAAACTAAATCTCTTAGACGATACAATCGCGAGTTAAAGTAAGTTAAGAAACGGGAGCCATTGGCTCCCGTTTTTTTGTTTTAAATACTTAATTCTTATCGAAAAATAAAAGTTATGCATTCACTAAAGTTATCCGTTTGCTAGCCGATATATTTACTGGTTAGGGCTGTTCAGTCCGTATTTAATTTAGGTAGGTGTTGTGTGAAATTGTCAGTGAGAAAGAAACTGTATGCCGGTTTTGGCTCTATATTGGCAGTGCTTGTCACGTTAGTCAGTATTGTATGGATAGAGGTTATTGGCGCTCATAAAAGTGCTGATGAGATCAGAATGGACGATGTACCGGGCACTGTTACCTATCTTGTTCTGATAGATGAAGCTGGAGATGTCTACCGAGATGCGTTGGGTGCGATCATTCAGGTTGATAACGCGCTGAACGATTATCGAACCAATAAGAACGAATTTGCCCAAGCAATCGAGCAGGCGAAGCGTTTGGAGAGTAGAGGTTCGGAAGATCACCGCCGTATTCAGCGAATTGAAGACCTGATGGGGCGTTTCACTCAAGAGTTTGAATCAAAGCTTGTGCCGAAGATCAATGATGAAGCTGCGCTACTAGCCAACATTCAACAGCTACGATCTTTGTATGAGAGCAATCTTATCCCTATTGAGAACTTACTGGATCAAGCATCAGCAAGTGAGCGTGCAGATACAGAACAGTCACTACTGACACTAACCGATACGTTTACCACCATCGAACGTACCATAATGGTGTTGTCTGCTATTGCGATTGTCTTTGGTTGTGTGATTGCGTATCTATTGTCTAGCTCTATTACCAACCGCTTGACTCGTGTTGAACAAGTAGCACGACGTGTAGCAAATGGTGACCTAACGGCAGGCGATATTATTGACGATTCTGGTGATGAATTGGCTGAGCTGGCTAAGTCGATTAACCAGATGCAGAAATCGCTAGTAGACCTACTAGGTTCTATCTCGTCTGTGACTCACCAAGTCCAATCTGTGACAGGGGAGCTATCTTCTATTAGCCAAGACATCGTTACTGGTGCATCAGCTCAAGCAGACAAAGCTAACTTGATTGCAACGGCTGCTGAAGAGCTAAGTTTGACCATTTCTGAAGTGGCTCAACAAGGTACTTCTACTTATGAGGAAGCACGTCGCTCTGAAACCTCTGCAGAAGATGGCCGCAACGTGATTGTTGAGATGGTGGCGAGTATTCAACAAGTGTCGACTCAAATGAGTGACATGTCGCTACAGATGAACACGTTAGGTTCGCATGGTGAGCAGATTGGTAGCGTTATTAAGGTAATCGAAGACATTGCTGAACAAACCAACCTGTTAGCTCTTAACGCTGCAATTGAAGCGGCACGTGCTGGCGAATTTGGTCGTGGTTTTGCTGTGGTAGCCGATGAAGTGCGAGCGCTAGCAGAAAGAACAACCAAAGCGACACAAGAAGTCTCGGGCATCATTCAATCGATTCAATCGGGCACTCAAGAAGCAGTGACTTACACTCAAGATAACTGTCGCTTAGTTGAAATTGGTGTCGAGCAAAGCTCTGGTGCAGTTTCAGCACTCGAAGCGATTGTGAGCGGTGCGGGTAATGTACAAAGCATGGTCAACTCAATCGCGACTGCGGCAGAAGAACAGACGGCTGTGACTAAAGAGATTGCGGCTGATATTACGGCGATCAGTGATATTTCTGAGCAGTCTTTGCAACTGGCGACGCGTAGCTCTGAAAACACTTCAGGTTTGAATGCTAAGGTTGCTGAGTTAGAAGCACTGGTTGGTAAGTTCAAACTTGCTTAGTGCTTAGTCCGTATTCAATCGGAACTAAAAACAGATTACCGAAAGCGGACAAATAAAGAGAAGCCCAATGATTCAATGTTAATTGAGTTAGTTGGGCTTTTTCGTAGCTGGAATCTGGGTTCAGACACGGTATACTCCACGTTCTACAATGGAGCTAGCCTTTACATGTTCGATATTCTTCTGAACCACTCTGATTTTTTACTTATCAATAAGCATCCTGGAGTCAGCGTCCACAAAGACGATGGCGATACCATGTTGCTTCAAGAAGTTGCTAAGGCAATTAATGAGCCTAAGCTGTATCTCGTTCATCGACTTGATAAAATGACCTCGGGCATTCTGCTGCTGGCAAAAAATGCGTCGGCAGCGAGCGAGCTTTCACAGCTATTTGCAAAGCGTGAAGTAGAGAAATACTACCTTGCGATCGGTTCTAAGAAGCCAAAGAAAAAGCAAGGTTTGATCACAGGAGACATGGAGCGCTCACGACGCTCAAGTTGGAAACTTCTGACATCCAAAGAGAATCCTGCGATTACTCAGTTTTTATCAGCAACGGCTGAACCCGGTGAGCGTTTGCTGTTATGCAAACCCTATACGGGGCGAACTCACCAGATCCGTGTCGCGATGAAGTCGATCGGCTCAGCCATTGTTGGTGACCCTATTTATAATCCATCGAGTGAGGCTGACAGAGGTTATCTGCATGCCTTCGCGATTCGATTTACCTATCAATCACAAGCCTACGAATATGTCTGTGACCCAAGGAGCTTAGACTCTTTGGGAGAGAAGTGGCATCAAGAAACCGTGTCGAACGGTTTGGACAGTTGGCTTGAACCTTGGTCATTAACTTGGCCAAAGCTAAACACTAAGTGAGTGAAATAATGGAAGCATCAGCTTTACCTCTGTTTTTTAGTCATATTGAACAGCAACTTAATGAAGTACCAAACGAGCTACGCCGTATTTTCCACGGGCGCGGTAAGTTTTGGCCTGGTCTAGAGCAACTGACATGTGACTGGGTTGATGGACAACTACTGGTTAACGTGTTTAAAGAAGTAGACGATGAATTCTTGTCATCTCTAAAAGCTGGATTGGTTGAACTCACCAACAAAGATATCTGGCAATCAAAGCAGGGCACAAGCATTGTTCTACAACACCGTTATGCCGATGGCGCGCCTTCAGAGGTTCTATGGGGCGAGTTGAATGACTCTCCGGTTGTGGTTGAGCACGGTCTTAAGTACCAATTAGACATTGGCCGTAATCAGAACTTCGGTTTGTTCCTAGACATGCGTAATGGTCGTCAGTGGGTACAAGATAATGCCAAGGATAAGAACGTTCTTAACCTGTTCGCATACACTTGTGGTTTCTCTGTCGCGGCTATTGCTGGTGGCGCTCGTCAATGCATGAACGTGGACATGTCACGTGGCTCACTAAACAAAGGTCGCGATAACCACCGTCTGAATGATCACGATATGCGCTCGGTTAACTTCCTTGGCTACGATATCTTTAAGTCGTGGGGAAAAATCAAGAAGGGCGGCCCTTACGAGCTAGTGATCATAGATCCACCTTCGTTCCAAAAAGGCAGCTTTGCTCTAACCAAAGATTACAAAAAGATCTTACGTCGTTTGCCTGAACTTCTAACTGAAGGCGGTCAAGTGATTGCTTGTGTGAATTCGCCAGCAGTATCGCCAAACTTCCTGATTGAGACGATGTCAGAAGAAGCTCCTAGTGTTGAGTTTATCGAACGTCTAGACAACCCGCCTGAGTTTGTCGATGTCGACCTTGATTCAAGCTTGAAGGTGTTGAGGTTTAAAATTAACGCTTCTGCAGATGCCTAATTAGCTTCAAGTATTAGCTAGAATATAAAAACGCCTCTCATCTGAGCGGCGTTTTTGTTTGAAAGGAACCTGAAACTAATACTAGATGGTTTGATTCTTGAGTGTCTGGAACCCAAAATAAATACGCATGAACGTGGTTAGCCAACATGCTGCACCAAAGGTGTAAGCGATAACCGCAAAGTGTTGAGGCCAAATACAGAAAGCAATGAAACAAGCGATGGTTTCTGTTCCCTCGGTTAACCCCGACATGTAGTACAGAGACTTATGCTTATAGACTGGGTTTTCGATGCCTCGCTTGCCTGCCATAACCGCAAACGCTAAAAAGCTGCTGCCTGTGCCGATAAAAGAGAAGATCAAAAATGCACCGGCAATGGCGTTATGTTCTGGGTTGGCAATGACAAATCCAAAAGGGATCAACGAGTAGAATAGGAAATCTAGGCTGATGTCGAGGAAACCGCCGGCATCACTAATGCCTTGGATTCGAGCCAAGGCTCCATCAAGCCCGTCGCAAACCCTGTTAAATACAATAAACCCCAACGCCCATTCGTATTGCTGAAATGCTAACGCTGGAAATGCAAAACACCCAACCAGAAATCCGAATAACGTGGTTTGATTGGCCGTGATACCCAATTGGTTCAGTAACTTAGCCGATTGATTCAATGGCCACTTAATGACTTTGATGGAGTACTTATCCAGCATTGTTACTTCTCCATGGCCAAGACAGTACTTCTGCCCCTTGAGGTACATCGGCTTCGTCGTGCGTGACCATTAATGTTGGGATATTCGCTTTGGTCAATTGTTCAAACACCCAATCGCGAAATTGTGCTCTTAACTCTTGGTCCAGTTTGCTGAACGGTTCGTCAAGCAGGGCGAGTTTAGGCTTGGCTAGCAACATACGAGTTAAGCTTATTCTTGCGCGTTGACCGCCAGATATTTGATCCGGGAAAGATTCAGCTAAGTGAGTTAGCTCTATGTCTTTTAGTGCAGCCATTGCTTGCTGTTGACGAGCGGAACCCTTAACCGAATTAGGCAGAGAGAACGCCAAGTTTTCCCATACTTTTAGATGAGGGAATAGTAAGTCATCTTGAAACAAAATACCGACTTCACGCTGATGTGATGGAAGCTCGTCGAGCTGAATATCGTTCAACACAACGGTGCCAGAATACGAAAACTCTTCACTTAAGTGACCAGCAATCGCATCCAGTAAGGTCGACTTTCCGCAGCCACTCGGCCCCATCAAAGCCAGTATTTGGCCAGATTCTAATGTTACGTTTAGCGCTGAGAACAGCGAATCCCCATCGGTTTTACGGATGGCGAGGTCGTTGAGGTACAGACTCATTACTTAGGAGACCTTTAAAAGTAAGACGGCGATATCTAAGTTGAAGTCGGCTGACTAATATCGCTAAAGAGAAAAAGAACAGAGGCAATAGGGCCTGCCAAATGGCATAGATTGCTGTCACCCTGCGGTCGAAACCACTGGTTAGGGCAACGGCTTCTGTGGTGATCGTGCTAATGCGGCCCGCGCCGAGCATCAATGTTGGAAGGTACTGGGCCAAACTCACACTGATCCCGACCGCCCAAGCAAAGGCAATCGCAGGAAGCAAAATTGGCAGTTTGATTGAGTACCAACTCTGAAATGGCGATTTACCTAGGCTCAGCGATGCTTTAATCAACCCATCATTGAAGCTTTTCCACGGGCCGTCCAAAGACAGATACACAAACGGGAAAGCAAAGAAAACATGCGCCCAAATCACCCAGAACTCATAGGCACTACTGCCGATGTAGAGGGTCGTGACTTGCATACCAAACAATACCGAGAGTTGAGGTATTAGCATTGGAATCGCGATGATAAAACCGGGCACTTGCCACTTGTATTTGATTCTGTATTCGTGAGCCACCAGCGCAAGCAACAAAGCGATTGAAGCGGCAATAAGACCAATCCAAAAGCTTTGACCCACAGTACTCATGATGCCATCCCATTCGAACTCCCAGAAACGCTTGCTGTAGCGGCTCGGCAGTAAATCAGGAAAACGCCAACGCTGAGCAACGCTCCAAATTACCATTAAAGGAATGATCAGCAGTGAAAGGCTAGCAAGGATTGTGAATACGGTTTTCCCCGGAAGGTTTGCCCCTGTTCGTCCTGAATACTGCCAAGTTCGAAAGTACTTAAGAATTGCCCATTCAAATAAACGCGCCAAGGCGATGATCAACGAAGCTAAACCAAATAAAACGATGGCACCAGCAGCAGCTCGCGGGAGTAGGTTAAGGTCAGGGTCGTTGAACCATTGCCATACCAAAACGGCAAAGGTCGGCGGGTTGGTTGGGCCAATGATCAGAGCAATATCGACAACCGAGACACTGTAAGCGAGTACTGCCAGTATTGGGAAGCGAAGCTTAGTAAACCATTGTGGGAAAATACATTTCCACCAGATCTGAGCACGGCTATAACCCAGAGATGCACTGACCTTAGTGACACGCTCTACATCAATTTGCTGAAGTATCGAAATGCTCATCAGCAACAAGAAAGGGACTTCTTTGAGTGCGAGCATAATGATTAAGCCAAACGCGTATGGGTCTTTCACCAATAACGCCAACTCAGAGCTGGTAGCCGATTCGCCGAGCAAGTGATGTACGGCTCTTGCGCCAAGCCCCGTTGGGCTAAACAGAAATGCAAAGCCGATAGCGAAAGCCACATGTGGAATGGCAAGCATTGGCGATAGCGTTAACTCAATCTTTTTCCAAAACTTGTTTCCCCAAGAGGCTTGAAGAATACAAAAGGTCAGGAAGCAGGCTATATAGCTGCTTGCAATCGCTGCGCCTAGGCTTAAGCCAATAGAGTGCCAAGCCCCTTCCCATTGAAATACTTGGTCAAAACCGTTGAGTGTTGGCTCATCTAAACCTAGGGGCGGGATGAAACTCAGTGACGAAGCCACCACTCCCGCTACCCCAGGAATGGTTGGAGTAATGCACACAGCTATAACAACAAAATATAGAGCGCGTAGCATGAAGACTAGTTACCGTATCGCTTAAGCCACTCTTTCTCGAGCGCGTTTTGCCAGCTTGGGTGTGGTTCATCAACCGACTTAAATTGCTGAGTATTTTTAGCACTGCCAGTGAGGTACTTGCTGTTCAATACTGAAGGATCGCCCCAAACATTAAGGTCACCCTTGCGAGATTGCGCTTCTGGGCTCAATAAGAAGTTGATGGTCACTTGAGCGCCTGAAGTTGCATTGGCATTCCAAGGGATTGCAAGGAAGTGAATATTAGATAGAGCGCCGCTTTCTAGAGCATAAGCCTTGGTGGTTTCCGCTAAACGGCCACTTGCCTGCGCTGAATATACAGAGTTTGGATTGAAGGTAATCGCGAGGTCGAGTTGTCCATCATCTAGAAGTTGGATGCTTTCTGATGTACCTGCTGGGAATTGTTTGCCACCGCGCCATGCCACTTTATGGAATTTATCTAAGTAAGCCCAAAGTGGCGCTGTTACCGCTTGGAAGTTATCTTCTGAAACCGGCTGAGCCAGCGCAGGGTTATTGTTTGTTAGTTCAATCAGTAGAGACTTAATGAAGCTCGTGCCATGAAATTCTGGTGGACGAGGGTAGCTTAATCGGTTCGGAAAAGCCTGAGCGTAGCTCAACATCTCAGAGAATGATTGTGGTGGATTGTGCAGCGTCTCTTGGTCGTGAATGAACACAAGTTGCCCAACCCCCCACGGTGCTTCTAAGCCTTCTGTCGGCTCCGAGAAATCAACATCGATTGGCAAAGACTTATCGACATACTGCCAATTTGGAAGTGATTCCGTAAATGGCCCAAACAATAGCGCGTTGTCTTTCATCGAACGGAAGTTCTCGCCATTGATCCAGACGATATCGACGCTGCCGTCACTGTTCTTTCCTGCCGCTTTTTCAGCGAGCAGTCGAGTGGTGGTTTCCGCAATATCGGTTACTTTCACATGCTTCAACGTGACACCGTAGTCACTTTGTAATTTATTGCCTGCCCACTGTAAGTAACGATTGATCTCTTGGCTTCCGCCCCAAGCGTGAAAGTAGACAGTTTCTCCCTCTGCCTGCTGTTCTATTTGGTTCCAACTGTCGGTGGATGTTGCTTCATCAGCATAAATGGTTGCGCTGTATGCAACGGTTGCCATGATTCCTAACGTACTTACTATCTTGTTCATAAACTTTTCCATTTGGTAGTGAACGGGCAAGAGCATTGTATTTTCAAACTCCCTACAGTTATTCTATCTGTTTCTGAAATAAATTCTAATTCAACAGTAAATTCAATCAATTACTTGAGAACAAGCAGGGAGTTCACGGTTGAGTTTTGTTCGATCTGTAATCATCTTGAAAACTCGACAGACTCTAGGCTTTTGCCATCCTAGCAACAGACCGCTGAACCGTTGAATTTATTGCATCTAAATGAGAGATTTTTGAGGTTTATTGGAGGTTGGTACGAAAAGTCGGCGATGAGCGTCAATTTTGAAGAAGTAGTGACGGCAAGCTGGCAATAAAAAAGGAGCCATCAGGCTCCTTTAATCAGTATTTGGTTTCGATGACGGATTAGTTTACCCAGTCACGAATTGTGTACGTTAGCGTGTGTACATCGTTTTTCAGTACTAGCGTATCGTTTGTTAGAGTTACGTCGCTCCACTCGCTTAGAGTAGCAGAAACCGATTGTTCGATTTCCATCGCAGAGCCGTGACACATTTTCATTGTCATGCCCATTTGCTTGATACGGAATTGACCGTCTTTCAATTCGCCTTGACCGAAGAAGTTGTTACAACCAGCCATGCCGTTCGCAGTCATTTTTTCGCCGATCTCTAGACGAGGAGCTGCTTGGTCTTCGCTTTTCACAATGTCCTTGCCATCAATTTGTGCAAGTTCCCAATTATGGTGCTGTAGATCGGTTGGTGTTACTTGCATCGCGTTGTCACCTGTTGTTGTGCATGCTGCTAGCATCATAGGTAAAGCGGCTACTGCTAGTAATTTTTTTGAACTAAACTTCATATTATAAGGCTCCAAAGGAAAGAACGAAGTTACCGAATAAGTGTAACTTGATGGGTTCAAAGTATAGTTTACAAAACACTATATGTGTCAGTATAAGGTCATAGTTTAGTATGAATTTCATGAGCTAGGCGACAAATTAATCGCTTATTTTTGAGATAGTAAGCATAGTTTTGAATGTGTAAGGAGACGTGGTGGAGCAGTTAGAGTTTTTCCAAGTTCCAAGCCCTTGCGTTGGGGTTTGTTCAAGCGATGACAAAGGCTATTGCAATGGTTGTATGCGCAAAAGAGAAGAGCGCTTTAATTGGATGTCGATGACACCGTCAGAACAATTGCACGTGATAAAGTTGTGTCGTCAGCGCTATAGAAGAAAAATAATGAAGCAAAACAACTTAGTTGGTCAGCCGGTAGACGAAGAGGGAAATACAAGTCCCCAAAGAGATCTTTTTGGTTAAAGAGAAAGTATCAAGATTTTATTTAACTCCGAGGTAACTATTACTTTACATAATGGTTGGGGTGTAATATTAAGGTAGGTACCTTTGTACCTGAAGGAGTGATGTCGGTATGAATAAAAAGAACGTCAAAATCAAAAAAGAGCCAGTTAAAGCACTTGACCGAAAACCGATCGGGGCGAAAGATGACCCTGAAGAGGCTCCGCGTGATTGGCATTCGATGTCAGAAGAAGAACGAATGGAAATCCTTTCTCACCTCTCAGACATGCCTTTCCAATAACACCACTGGTTCTTCAGAGTCTTTCTTAAAGTTCAGTTTTCAGAAACAAAAATGCGATTAAACAAACATGTGATTCGCTTTCGTTACACCACGATGGTACGTGCAAAATGTATCATCAGCTTCGGTGGTTTTACTGTGAATCTTAATGTTCGTGATCACTTCTACAGCCCCTGCATCGTAGCAAGCTTGTTCTGCCTTTTTAACGATATCGAGTAATTGGTTGAGTTCACCTTTCATCGTGGTTTCCATCGCACCGACTTGGAAAGGTACATCGGCAGCTTTCACAACTTCAATGGCTTTATCAACCACTTCGAAGTTGTTGCCTTCTTTAACGCGAGGTATCACTTGGAAGGCAACCATCACTTCTTTTTCTCTTTTTAACTCAGACACTTTCTGCTTACTCTAGGATAGGGAATTTTTGCAGATGATAGGTTAATGCGGAGACGAATTCTACAGCGGTTATGCTGGTTGGATTACTCTCGTTGTCCTACTTATTACCCCAGTGGTCGCTTACCCAACCACCTATGTGTTCATCAAAATGACTGCCACTGAACCTCTGGTTGCGTTCCACCGAGGTATCACAATCATCTTTATTATCTATTAGGGTTTGTATGTAGTTTGCCATCGGGTCATTGGAACGTTGACGATCTCGGCGGGTTGCCACTTCCTTAATCAGTTGTAATCGATATGTAGAGCTAGCACGTTTCATTTCAATGACCTCCTGTTGTAGACACTAATAGAAAAATCTAGTTGCCAGACATAGGGGCGTCAACGTGATTTAAGAGTATTTTTTTTGAGCAACCAAGAATCAATACGTTGGCATCATAATTCACAAAAGTGTCATTTAAGTTGGCAACTTTAGGGAAGTTTTTGGGTGTGAATTTGTATTTTGTTGCATATGAAAAAGCCCAGTACAAACTGAGCTGACCATTCTATTTCTGGTTACTTAGAGCTATTTCTGGTTACTTTGAGCTGTTTGGTTTGCTCTTAAATTGTTTGATGCTCTTCTTCTTTGCTGTTCGTCGGTTGGCCATTTTGTCTTTTGGCGGACGCTTACGAGCTGTTGATTCTGATGCAGGTTTATCAGTTACAGGGAAACCTTCCAAAGATTGTAGTGGCAGTGCTTTATTGGTCAGAGTTCGAATCGCATTGAGGTACTCGTTTTCACCGTGGCTAACCAGTGAGATAGCACAGCCTGCGCTTCCTGCTCTCGCCGTTCTTCCTACGCGATGTACATAAGTTGCTGAGTGAGAGGGCAATTCAAAGTTGATCACAACAGGTAGCTGATCAATATGGATGCCACGAGCCATCACATCGGTTGCGATAAGCACACGAGTTTCGCCATTTTTGAAACTCTCTAATGCCTGCGCGCGCTCTTCTTGGCTCTTGTTGCCATGTAACGCACTCACGCTGATCTTGGCTTTGTTCAATCGCTTGGTTAACGCATCTGCATTGTCTTTGGCGCCAATAAAAACCAACACCTGCGGCCATTGGTTTTGATTAAGTAGGGCAATCAGAGCTTGAGCCTTGCTGCCTTTGTTCACGAGATACAGTGTTTCTTCAATGGTTTCGACAACGCTGTTTTCTTGGTGAGTTGTGATCTTCTCTGGGTTTGATAAAAGCGTTTCAGCCTGATTAACTAACTCTGGAGGAAGTGTTGCTGAGAATAGCAGTGACTGTCGTTTCGCTGGCAGAGCTTCGGTGATTGCTTGAATATCTGGCCAAAAGCCCATGTCGATTAATCGGTCTGCTTCATCAAGAACCAATGACACACATTGAGTTAACTCCAATTCATCACTCTTGATGACAGCCAGCAAGCGCCCCGGTGTTGCGATAGCAAGCTGTGGTTTGGTTAATAATTGCTGTTGTTGGTCATCCGCGTTCACACCGCCCGTCAACGTAATCATACTGATATTAAGAGCGGTTGCGATCGGCTCTAAAGACTCAGCAACTTGAGACGCAAGTTCACGTGTTGGAACGATAACCAGTGCTTGCAGTTCATTTACATCATGGTTGATGTTGTTCAGCAAAGGTAAGCCAAACGCCAATGTTTTCCCGCTACCCGTTTGAGCCAACGCCAGCACGTCTTTCCCAGCAATAATCGTAGGAATTACCGCTTGTTGTATCTCTGTCGGTTTATCGAATTGAGATGGTATCGCCGCGACGGTTTTTGCGTTAAGGGTTAGGTTATCAAATGACATAAATGAACCAAGTATGAAAAGGGAGGTGGAGTCTAACAGGGCTACAAATGTTAGAGAATCAGTTTTGTAACGTTAGACCATAAACGTTCTTATTATATTCGCTAATTTCGTTTGTTAGCCGTATGAGTTAATTAAACGTTGAGCATATTGTAATGGGATTGAATGGACGTACAATGACCGCCTCAAAAATGATACGTAAAAAGAGATAGAAATGAGTTGGGATAGTATCTGGCTGTTCATTGTCATTGTGTTTTTTATTGCCATTATTCCTGGCCCTAACGCATTGTTAGTATTAAGCACAGCGTTGACGCAAAGGAAGTTGTTCGCGTTTGTTAATGTGTTAGGCGTGTCTTGTGGTTTCTTTTTCCACGCTTTTATCTCAGCCAATGGCATAAGCCTGTTGTTGTCAAAAACACCAATGGCGTTTGAAGGGCTGAAGTGGGCTGGGGTTTTGTATCTCATCTGGCTTGGTTACAACCATTTTCGGGCGGCATTGCGTGCGCAAGAAGGTGTGCTTTCTGTAGTGAGTGCATCTGGGAGTAAGCTTTATCATCAGTTCTTAAAGGGGCTATTGACCAATCTACTTAACCCTAAAATTGTGCTGTTTTATCTCTCGATATTCCCTCAGTTCGTTACCACAGACGCGATTGTGTCAGACAGCCTAATGCTTGGCGGGATTCAAGCGATAGTGGTGTCGACGTGGTTCTTAGTCGTGATCTTAATGGCGGATACGTTTAAGCGTTTGTTGGTTCAAAAGCGTACCTCGCAAATGATGAACATGGTTTGTGGTGTGCTATTTGTGGGTTTCAGCATTCAGCTGGCTTTGTTTCAGCTCTAGGTTTAAAGCTTGATAGAAGCGTTAACAGATACGACTCATATCTCACTTTTCACTGAATCTTAGGGAATCCTTATCTCTCTGCATAAATGCCTAAAGCATTAGATTATAAAGTCGATATAATAATCAGATATTAATTTGGTGAATGTATTTATTTTGAAGCCAAATTGAAGATTAAGAAGAGCCATTGCTGATGATAACTGAAGCAGACGGTCAGCTCGCTTTAAAGAATAACAGAGACAGGGAGTCACTAATGCGTGAAGAGTCATTCACCCAGAAACGCAAATATTACCGTTTAAAGTACCCTCAAAAGGCACGCCCGGTGATGCGAATTAAGGATGAGCTTTTTCATGTCAGTGAAGTATCTGAAAAGGGCGTCCGCCTGATGATGCGTAACATCATTCCTGTTTATCGCGGCTTTTCAATGGCAGGCACCCTAAGGTTGCATGACAACAACAGTATCGATATTAGTGGTGCGGTGTTGCGACAAGAAGGGGATGAAGTGATCGTTCAGTTATCACAAGGTCCAAGCTTTAAAGATATGGTGTCTGAACAACGCCACATCAGACAGCGATACCCAGTATTTTTTGCAAGCTTGAGAGTGGCTTAGAAAGCTTTTAAAGTTAGATACCTTAAAGCTCGATTCTCTCATCAAAGCCGATATTAAAAAGCCCAGCACTGTCTCAAGTGCTGGGCTTTACTATATATGTAAGCAAGCTAACTAACTACACGGACAAACTAAGGCGCTTAGTCTGTCTATAGTTCGTTTTATAGCTCGTCTACTGTCGCCCAAACCGCTGCTAGCATGTCGTGACCAAATGCAACGCTGCGCTCTGGAGACCAACCGTACAGTTCGTCAGCGTGGCTGATGTGATCTTTAAATGGCATCTCGACTGTGTAAGCTAAGCATTTGAACTGCTCACCGATCCAGTTTGTGCCAACCGTCATATTCGCTTTGCCCGGTTCGTCTTTATCGTAACCAAACTCATCTTGGAACTCTGGCGTGATCGTCAGTAGTGCTTGCTTGAAGTGATTCTCTAGTTTAGCAATGCGCTCGTTGTATGAAGGCGTGCCTTCGCTACCTGCTACAAAGTTATATGGAATCGCTTCGTCGCCGTGAATGTCTAGACACAGGTCAACGCCCGTTTCTAACATGCGCTCGCGAACAAGGAATACTTCTGGGCTACGTTCCATAGAAGGTGATTGCCATTCGCGGTTCAGGTTAACGCCAATCGCATTAGTACGAAGGTGACCGCGGATGCTGCCATCTGGGTTCATGTTAGGAACCACGCGGAAAACAACGCTGTCTAGCAGAGAACGACCTACTGTGTCCGTTTCATCTAGTAGGCGTTGCAACAGACCTTCGATTAACCATTCAGCCATAGTCTCGCCAGGGTGTTGGCGACCAATTACCCAAATGTTTTTCTTTTCTTCACTTGGCTCACCAATGGTTAGCAAAGTGATGTCATTGTTATCTAGCGTGTGGCCCAGAGTTTGAAGCTTACAAGCTGGGTGCGTTTGCGCGCTGTGCAGAAGATCTTGGTGACGATCGTATGAGTACGGTGCGAAGTACGCGAAGTACATTGAATCGTGCTCAGGAATGATATCGAAGCTTAGCGTGTCGCCATCAAACTGAGATGGAATACGGAACCACTCTTCGCGGTCGTACGATGCAACCACATCGTAATCTTTCCAGCCTTCAGGGTATGCAGACGTTGCCAGTTGACCGATTTCAAAGTGGTGAGCTTGTTGAGCATCGCTTTCTAAACGGAAGTGGAACCACTGAGAGATTTCAGTCTGGTTGTCTGCTGGGATAGTCAGTTGAATGTTTTGTGGTGAATCTGCTGAAACGACGTGAATGTTGCCGCTTTCGAAATTGCTGAAAATTTTCATTGTAGTTTTTATCTCGTAGTTGAGTTGCCGTAAGACTAGCACACTTTTTTTCGAGCAAACCACTAACTAAATCGTAATGAGATGTTATTTCAACTATCTACTTTTTAGTTGTCTATTTTTCAACAACCCACTTTCTAACTATCGGCGCTGGCAAGTGGTACACCCGCGGCAGGCAGAACGTGTGTGGCGATCTAACTTGCTACGTTGCACCTTGCAATAAGCGTTTTTTAGCGCTCTTCGTCCAGAAAACCAATCATCAGGTTTCGCAAGAATCAGATAACCATTAAATCGTTTAACGAGTTCGATTCTGTTTTGCTCGATGAACTTGCTATCAAACCCAATTTCAAAGTAATCAAGCGCTTGTTCGATGGAGGTGAAACTCGCTATTTTTTGCTGGAATTCTGTCTGGTTCATGGAGTGAAGAGTTTATGAAAAGAGTTAGCCGACATTGTATTAGATTTACAATTTACTTCTTTGATTTGGGAGCGAGTTTAGCGTCTTTATTGTTTAATTAATCAGTTATTGAAATTCAATGTGCGCCTTGTATTTGCTTGGTGATTAGGTTGTTAGGGCGCTAATTTTTCAAAGTGACATCAAGCTCTCAGAAAGGTTCATTTTTTGTTCCTCAGGTTGCGATTGATGATCCAAATCAAACAGATCTACCCCTAAAGTACTATTCTGATCTCAATTGTAACTAATTGTTGAAGATGATTAAGAATTATGACAATAAAAAAACGTTATATCGCACTAATAGCGGCGGTTGGTATAGGTATTGGCTGGTTAACCTTAGGGGGAACTGCAGCCGTTATGCACTATACATCGAGCACTGAGTTTTGTGTTTCTTGCCACACGATGGAAGCACCTCACAAAGAATACCAAGGTTCAGTTCACTTCAGTAACGCAAAAGGCATTCGAGCTGAATGTGCCGATTGCCACATCCCAACGGATCCGATTGACTATGTGATCACCAAAGTAAGAGCGTCTAAAGACATCTACCATGAATTCATCTCAGGTAAGATCGACACGCCTGAGAAATACGAAGCGCACCGTGAAGAGATGGCAGAAACAGTATGGGCTCAATTCCGTGAGAATGACTCAGCGACGTGTCGCTCTTGTCACGAATTCGATGCAATGGAAGAGTTCGAGCAATCTCGTGATGCGGCGAAAATGCACGCTTACGGTAAAGAGAACAACCAAACGTGTATCGACTGTCACAAAGGCGTCGCGCACTTTGGCCCTGAAGCTCAGCTAGACAGCAAAGCCTTCGATACCCTGATTGCCTTTACCAAAAATACGCCAGCAGATGCGAAAGTGGTTTACCCAGTAACCGATATCGCAATGGGCGAGTTCGGTAGCGTAAACCCAACGGCTGAACTTGAAGTCGTTAAAGCTGAAGGCGACAACCGTACTGTGACTCTGAATGCGTTCCAAATGAAAGGCGCAGAGCAAGTGCTTTACTTCGGTGAGGGTCAACGTGCAATCGTTGCGACACTGACAGACAAAGGTCAAGAAGCACTGACTACTGGTGAATACGAAGCCGATGCTTACGGTAACGAGTGGCGTTCAGTGGCGTTAACGGGTGACATTACTGATCCAGTTGTCGATAGCCTAGACCCAATCTGGTCTTACGCAGAAGAGTTGGACAATGTTTACTGTGCAACGTGTCACGCGAAGATTCCTTCAAACCACTTCACTGTGAATGCTTGGGGACCTGTTGCGAAAAGTATGGGCGACCGTACTGACATTTCTGAGCAAAACCTTGAACTGCTGACTAAGTACTTCCAAAACCACGCGAAAGACGTTGTTGGTCACTAAAGAGAATTAGAAGGATAAAATTATGACTAATATGACCCGTCGTGGATTTATGAAAGGCACAGGTATCACTGCTGGTGCGTTGGCATTCACATCCTTGACGCCGATGAGCGCAATGGCTTCTGACAAGCGCGGTTCTGGTGTTCTAACATCAGGCCGTATGGGACCAATGCTGTGTGAAGTGAAAGATGGCAAGTTAGTATCGACCACGAATGCACTGGCACAAACCGTTCCAAACAGCCTACAAACTACAGGCCCTGACCAAGTACACACCAAAGCGCGTGTTAAATACCCTATGGTTCGTAAAGGCTACTTGGCTAACCCATCAACACCTGAAGGTGTACGTGGCAGCGATGAGTTTGTTCGCATCTCTTGGGATGAAGTGTACAAACTGATTCATCAACAACATTCACGTATTCGTAAAGAGCACGGTGCAGAATCGGTATTCGCAGGTTCTTACGGTTGGCGTTCAAGTGGTGTTTTGCATAAAGCGCAAACACTTCTACAACGTTACATGAGCATGGCTGGTGGTTACTCTGGTCACTTAGGTGATTACTCAACAGGTGCTGCGCAGGTCATCATGCCGCACGTGGTGGGCTCGATTGAAGTGTATGAACAACAAACGACTTACCCAGTCATCCTTGAACACAGTGATGTGGTGGTACTTTGGGGTCTAAACCCAATCAATACCTTGAAGATCGCCTGGAGCTCAACGGACTGTGCAGGTCTTGAATTCTTCCACCAGTTGAAGAAATCGGGCAAGACAGTGATCGCGATTGATCCAATGCGTTCTGAAACTATTGAGTTCTTTGGCGACAACGCTGAGTGGATTGCTCCGCACCCAATGACTGACGTAGCCATGATGATGGGTATTGCGCACACATTAGTGAAGCAGGGTAAACACGACAAAGAATTCTTGGGCAAATACACAACAGGTTATGACGTATTCGAAGCTTACCTAATGGGTAAAGAAGACGGCATTGAAAAATCTGCTGAGTGGGCGTCTGAGATCTGTGGTGTGCCTGTGAAGCAACTGGAACTGCTGGCTGATATCTTCAGTAAGAACCGTACTATGCTGATGTCTGGCTGGGGTATGCAGCGTCAACAATACGGTGAACAACGTCACTGGATGTTGGTTACGCTAGCGACAATGCTAGGTCAAGTTGGCTTACCTGGTGGTGGTTTCGGTCTTTCTTACCACTACTCAAACGGTGGTAACCCTGCTCGTGATGCAGGCGTACTTCCTGCGATTTCAGCGTCGCTTGGCGGTGGTTCTTCGGCGGGTAACGACTGGGCAGTTTCAGGATCTGTGAACGCATTCCCTGTAGCGCGTATTGTTGAAGCGCTAGAAAATCCGGGTTCAAGCTACCATCACAATGGCCACAACCTAACGTTCCCAGAGATCAAAATGATCTGGTGGGCAGGCGGTGCGAACTTTACTCACCACCAAGACACGAACCGTTTGATCAAAGCGTGGCAAAAGCCTGAGCTGATTGTTATCTCAGAACCTTACTGGACAGCAGCAGCTAAACACGCGGATATTGTGTTGCCAATTACTACATCGTTTGAACGTAATGATATGACGATGACAGGTGACTACAGTAACCAACACCTAGTGCCAATGAAGAAAGTCGTTGAGCCTCAAGGTGAAGCGCGTAATGACTTCGATGTGTTTGCGGACATGTCTGAGTTGCTTGCTCCGGGTGGCCGTGATGTGTACACCGAAGGCAAGACCGAAATGGAATGGCTATACGGTTTCTACAAAACCGCACAGCAAGGTGGTCGTGGTCAGCGCATCGTAATGCCTAACTTTAGCAAGTTCTGGGATGATAACCAACTGATTGAGATGAAGTGGAACGAGAAGAACGCACAGTTCGTTCGTTACGCTGATTTCCGTGAGAACCCAATCATGAACCCACTAGGTACACCGAGTGGTAAGTTCGAGATTTTCTCAAGAACGATTGAAGGTTACCAATTAGACGATTGTCCACCGCACCCTACTTGGTTAGAGCCGACAGAGTACACAGGTAATGCTAAAGATGGCGAACTGCAATTGATGACAGCGCACGCCGCGCACCGTCTACATAGCCAGTTCAACTACGCGAAGATTCGTGAAGAGTACGCGATTGCAGACCGCGAGCCGATTTCAATTCACCCTGAAGACGCAAAAGCGCGTGGCATTAAAACGGGTGACTTGGTTCGCGCACACAATGGTCGTGGTCAAGTATTGGTTGGAGCACTAGTGACAGATGGCATCAAACAAGGCTCTGTATGTATCCATGAAGGCGGTTGGCCAGATTTAGATAAAGATACAGGCCTATGTAAAAACGGCGGCTGTAACGTACTTACGTTGGATCTTCCGACCTCTCGTTTGGCAAATGGTTGTGCAGCGAACTCTGCGCTTGTGAAAATTGAAAAATACACAGGCCCAGTATTAGAACTGACAGCATTTGATCCACCTAAAAATGGCTAATCTTTAACGAGAAATAGCTAATTGAACGAAGCCAGCCTAACCGCTGGCTTTTTTTATGATCTTTTTTGCGATGGAAAGACTATTACTGTGTGTCGAGTAGACACCTGATAATAATCAACGACATCAAAGCAAGAGAGAATCCCATGAATCGAATCAACCCAAAGAAGTTATTTCGTAGCAAATGGACAGCTGTTAGCCCTGTGAAGAAAGAAAAGCACTTCATGGTGACAGAAGTCGAATTTGATGAAGGGGAGGTAGTGCGCTGCATGATAGAGGCGGTCATGACCAAACGAGAAGAAGACATCAATTGGCGAGACCTCACCGATAATCAAAATTGGCTCCCAGGCTGGAAGTAGGGCCAGAAGCCTGTTTGATTAGAATCTGGTGTTAATGGCGAACTGGCGTTTATCGGATATTCGACGCTCTCATTTGCCAGTACTTGAGCCCCTCTAACACACCCGCAGCGTGTGTTGCGGTGCTGGTGTATACATTGTCTCTATCGGACAGATGAGCCACCTCTGGATAATGGTTAGCCACTAAGATCGAATTTACACCCTCTATCGTTAGCATGGATGCGTCGTTTGCAGAGTCGCCCGCGACACACACTTCTTCTACGCTCAAATCATGTTGCTTGAGTAGATGATGAATCGCAGTAGCCTTATTGACGCCCTTTGGTGTGATGTCTAAATACCAGTCGTGGGAGTAGGTGAGATGCACATCCAATCCGTGCGACTCCAAACTTGATTCGATTAACTCATGTTGAGGTTCAGACAGCTTCCCTTCAAAAGTAATCTTGTAATCACCTTGATGATTTTCAAAGCGTTCGCCCATAAAGTCGAGTGGTGCGAGTGCTGTCTCGACCTTGGATTTGTTCCACGAAGCTTCTAATTGATTGTGCCAAACATGATCGGGTTTTTGGGAATGAACGTGATGAATTCTAGTGCCAACATCGCTGATAATGCTGTGTGGTTTAGGGTAGTTATCAGACGCCAACCCAACTCGAATTGACGGCAGAGTTCTTCCTGTCGCAATGATAAAACGGATATCAGGTTGTTCGGTTAGGTAGTCAAATAACTGATTAACGCCATGAGAAGATCCTCCATCTAGCGTCCCGTCAAAGTCACACACCAGCATTTTTATCATTCGAATTCCTTGTCTTTTTCTCTCATTCATCGCGGGGAAATGTCTATTTCTTTTATAAAGAATGGCTCAGCAGTGAGCACTCTACAAGTTGTCTTGTGGCTTAGATAATCGATATTGAACAGTTTGCAGCAAGTATCACAGTTGGTGTGATGTTTTGAAATTCTGGGTTGAAAAACTCGCTTTTGTCTCGCTGGTTTTAGCTTATTTCCCTTTGGTTTTTAGACTATGAAGAGTGGGGGATGTGATCCTTACAATAGGCTGAGTGCTTGCATCTAAAGCGTCACGAAATCTTAATAAATAGTTTGTATTCGAATTATTTGTGCACGAACTATTTGATGCTATTCTTGGTCTGTTTAGCGTATTAATTGCTCAAATGTAAAATAAATATTCAATAATCTATCAGTAAGTAATACATAATATTGCGAGCTGTCTTGTTGTTTTAATGTCTTTTATTTTCAGTGTCTTGGGTGTTTGTTGTTTTGTTATTAATCATTATTTTTTCTAGGGGATTGCTGGTTTTGCAGGTAGCTTACAGTACGAAGCCCCTTGATTTACACTGGTTAATTACTTAGAGTGCTAATCGTTTTTTGAGTTTAAATAAGTAATTTTTAAGTTTAAAGGACCGTTTTTAAGTTTAAATAACAGTATTTGAGCTTAAATAACTATAAGTTTAGATAACTAAGAAAGGATTAGATTACATGGATCCCATACTGGAAGTTAAGGGACTGTACAAGGTGTTTGGTGAAGACACCGACCGTGCTTTTACGATGATTAATCAAGGTGCGGACAAAGACAAAGTTTTCGAAGAAACAGGTCTAACGATCGGCGTTAACGATGTTTCTCTTAGTATTCAAGAAGGCGAGATTTTCGTAATAATGGGACTGTCAGGATCTGGCAAATCAACCCTAGTACGCCTTCTTAACCGCTTGATTGAACCTACCAAAGGTAATGTGCTTCTACGAGGCAAAGACATTGCCCACATCTCAGAAGATGAACTCCGCGAAGTTCGCCGCAATAACATCTCCATGGTTTTCCAAAATTTCGCATTGATGCCTCACATGACTGTCATCGAGAATGCCGCGTTTGGCCTTGAGCTTGCTGGTGTTGATGTAGATAAACGAAAAGAGTCAGCACTGGCCGCGTTAGAACGAGTTGGCCTTGGCGCGTATTCGGAGTCTTACCCAGATGAACTGTCTGGTGGTATGAAGCAGCGTGTTGGTTTGGCTCGCGCCTTAGCATGTGACCCAGACATTCTGTTAATGGACGAAGCGTTCTCTGCACTCGATCCACTGATTCGTACCGAAATGCAAGACGAGTTAATCCGACTTCAAAATGACGATAAACGAACGATTGTTTTCATCTCGCATGATTTGGATGAAGCGATGCGTATCGGTGACCGAATCGCGATTATGCAAAATGGTGAAGTGGTTCAAGTGGGTACTCCTGATGAAATCTTGAATAGCCCTGCGAACGACTATGTTGAAGCCTTCTTCCGTGGTGTGAATGTCGCAAGCGTTCTTACGGTTAAAGACATCGCGCGCAAGAAACCTGCAGCGGTATTTAAGAAATCTGAGCACGATGGTCCAGCTTCGGCTCTGCAAATCTTAATGGATAACGACCGTGAATACGGCATCGTTGTTGAGAAGAGCAGTCACTACTCAGGTATTGTTTCTATCGATTCCCTTCGCAAAGCCCACAAAGAGAACAAATCGTTGGTGAGCGCTCAGCTAAGTGATGGCCTAACTCTGAATCCAGATTTACCAATCAATGATGTGCTTGGCCTTGTTGGCGGTGTGCCTTATTCCGTTCCTGTTGTGGACGAGCAAGGTAATTACTTTGGCGTTGTGACTAAGTCACGATTGCTACAAACATTAGATAAGGGATAGATCATGTCGTCGGAACAAACAAATAATGACCCATGGTCGCAAGCCGCTCCCTCTACTCAGCCAGCAAGTGATCCTTGGGGCCAAACAACGGAAACTGCACCATCTGCGGATTGGCTAAGCAGCGAAACCGTTGAGGTGACGCCTTTTGACCCACTGAACCCTTTTGCTGAAGCTGTACTACCAGTCGATACTTGGGTTGAGTCTGGTCTGAATTGGTTGGTTGAACACGGACGCCCACTGTTTCAGGCGATACGTGTGCCTATCGATTTCATCTTAAGTTCATTTGAAACAGCTCTGGTTTCTACGCCAGCACCATTCATGCTGATCATCTTGTTTTTAGTCGCATGGCAGTTTTCAAACCTGAAGCTTGGTGTTGCTACCGCAGTATCCTTGACGTTCATTGGCTTGATTGGCGCTTGGTCCGAAGCCATGACCACGCTTTCGTTGGTGATGACATCGGTCTTCTTCTGCTTGTTGATTGGTTTACCTATGGGGATATGGCTCGCCCGCAGTAACACGGCGGCTAAGTTCGTTCGTCCAATTCTGGATGCAATGCAAACCACGCCAGCCTTTGTTTATCTCGTGCCAATCGTAATGTTGTTTGGTATCGGTAACGTACCGGGTGTTGTTGTGACCATCATATTCGCACTGCCACCAGTGGTACGTTTAACCATTTTGGGTATTCAACAAGTTCCGGAAGAGTTGATCGAAGCAGGTCACTCATTCGGCGCGAGCAAAAAGCAGATGCTTTATCGAATTCAACTGCCATTAGCATTGCCAACCATCATGGCGGGCGTAAACCAAACACTGATGCTGTCGCTATCTATGGTGGTTATCGCATCAATGATTGCGGTTGGTGGTTTAGGTCAAATGGTACTGAGAGGTATCGGCCGCTTAGATATGGGGCTGGCCGCAGTCGGTGGTCTAGGCATCGTTATTCTCGCCATCTTATTGGATCGCATCACCCAAGTGTTGGGTGTGAATGCAGGCAATACAAAATTACGCTGGTACCGCATGGGACCTGTTTCCCTTGTACTTAATGCTTTAAATCGCGGTAACAAATCAGAACTTCAATTAAGGAAAAACACCAATGAATAATTCATGGAAGAGCAAACTTGCAGTGAGCATTGTTTCTACACTGGCAGTATCAACGAACGTGTGGGCAGCAAGCCTACCGGGTGAAGGTGTATCAGTTCAGCCTGTTCAATCGTCTGTAGCAGAAGAAACATTCCAAACGTTGATTGTTAACCGTGCTCTAGAAGAACTTGGCTACGATGTGAAATCAACGCAAGAAGTGGACTACAACGTAGGCTACACCTCAATTGCAAAAGGTGATGCAACGTTCCTAACGGTAGGTTGGTTCCCGCTTCATGCAGACAAATACACAATGGCGGGTGGCGATGACAAATTCTACCGCAAAGGCCAATATGTAAGTGGTGCAGCGCAAGGTTATCTGATTGATAAGAAAACGGCAGAAAAGTACAACATCACTAATATTGGTCAGTTAACTGATCCAAAAATCGCAAAACTGTTTGATGCAGATGGCGATGGCAAAGCAGACCTAACAGGCTGTAACCCAGGTTGGGGTTGTGAGATGGTGATTGAACATCAACTTTCAGCGTTCAAACTGGACGATACGGTAACTCACAACCAAGGTAACTACGCTGCAATCATTGCAGATACGATTTCTCGTTACCAAAAGGGTGAATCAATTCTTTACTACACGTGGACACCTTACTGGGTAAGTGGCGTATTGGTGCCTAACGAAGATGTAGTTTGGTTAGAAGTACCTTTCTCAGCACTTCCTGGCGAGCGTTCGAATGTGGATACGACGTTATCTAACGGTAAAAACTACGGCTTCGAAATGAACTCAATGCGCATTATTGCGAACAAAGAGTTTGCTAAGAACAACCCATCAGCAGCGAAGCTTTTCGAGATCATCAAACTTAACATCAATGATGTAAGTGCTCAGAACATGATGATGAGTAAAGGAAAAAACAGCTCTGCAGATATCGAAGCGCACGTAAACGGTTGGATTAAAGCGAACCAAAGCACGTTCGATGGTTGGATTACAGAAGCGAAGAAAGCAGCACTGTAACTTTGACTTGTATTTGCTCTGTCTGACTAGACATTTTGATTTGACATGATGAGCGTGTTGAGTGATTGTGTAGAGTCACTGAATCACCTTCAAATTAAGTGATTAGGTGTTTGTCTGTATGAATACTGCTGGTCGTATATCTGGCTAATTGACTTATTCACCCGATTACTATTGGGTAGCCTCTCGGAGAATTAAAAAGCCACCTATTGTTTGGTGGCTGTTTATATCCAGTAAACCTGAGTCGTTAACCATATTTATTAATGAATGCGATAACATTCTTGTTACTCAGTAATTCGATCTTGTCGATAGTCAGTACGCAATAGCGGTAGTTTTTGTTTTTGAAGGTGATGTTCGACTTTTCTTCTGTTGGTTCTGAAAACTTCCATATTTCAAATCCGATGTTCTTCATAAGTTCCAATGCACTTGGGTTCTTAATGATCATGGAATACTTTTTAATCTTAGTATTTCTTGCAAGAAGCTTCATATCGGAAATTAGGTTCGCAATAGATTGTTCGCGTTTCTCAGAGTGACCGCTAACCACAATGTAATTTAAGTTCTGGTTAGAATCTAAAGAGCAAGCTTGCTTAATATGTAGATGCTTATTTTGGTATTGCTCGAATACCTCTTCGTTGAAGAAAAAACCTAGGCTATGACTAACAATATCGCCCTTAACATCGACCATTTTTCTGCCATGCGCCTTTTTTTCACTGCAATAGAGAAACAGGTCGATAGTATCAAGCGCTGAAGGATCCACCTTTGTATATTGTGAAATCAGCTTTATTCTATCTATTACTGCTTTGTCATTCTGATCTGTCATTAGTGGCATGATCTGACAGTCGCAGCCTTCTTCTATTTCCCCTTTAGTGATAGATGATATTCGGCTTTGAAACGAAAAGAACCTCTCACGAAGGAAGTCTTCAAGTAGTACACTGTCTTCGTTATCTTCTGAATCAAAGGTTTTCAACGTTGTATACAAGTCCAGACCAAGGCAGTCCAATAGCTTTAGGGCTTTGTAATTACTTGGCTTTACTTTGCTATTTTCCCATCGATTTATCGTTACGACATCTACAGAGCTGAATTCATCATCTAAGTGATTAATGTATGCCGCAAAATCCTTTTGCGTTAACTTCAATTTCTTGCGCGCGTCGCGCAGTAATTGCGGAAATTTCATCATGGTAGAGTATTCATCTTTGATTAGTGACATTACGTTCCGATTCGTCAGATAGTCTATTTTATCAATCGTTAATATACAGTAGCTATAATGTTTATTTTTGAATGTGATATTACATTTTTTAGCAGAAGGTTCTGAAAATTTAAATACTTCAAACCCCACACTCTTCAAGAGTCTCATCATATTGGGGTCTTTTACTAAAACAGAATATTTTTTAATATTTTTGTTCTGAGAAAGTAACTGTATATATGAAACTATATGCTCAAAAACATGATCTTTTGTCTCTGAGTGTGAGCTTATATTAAAATAATTTATGTTTTTGCTTGAATTTAAAGAGCAGGACATTCTTAGATCTAGCTCTTGAGTTTTTAATGTCTCAAATTGATGGTCTTCAAAGAAAAAGCCTACGTTGTGACTCACAATGTCGCCATCTGTATTGATGAGCTTGTGACCATGTGCTTTTTTCTCACAGTAATAGAGATACAAATCAATTTGATCCAGTGGCGAAATATCTACTTTTGTGAATTTAGAAAGTAGTTTGATTCTGTCGATAACGCCAGTGTCACACGGCTCTGACATTAAAGGCAATGACTTAAAGTTGCGTTCGCCTTGTTGTTGATTCAGGCCTGATAGAGCTGAAATTCTACTTTGAAATGAGCCATAGGATTCGTTTAAAAACAGTTCGATTAGTGTGTCTTTTTGTTCGGGCTCAAAGCTCTTTATTGTCTCAAACAAATCTTCGCCAAGGGACTGTAATATCTTGAGTGCTTTGTATGTACTAGGCTTTACCTTGCTGTTTTCCCAACGATTTATCGTTACGACGTCAACCGTATTAAACTCATCGTCCAGCTGATTTAAGTAGGTTGCAAACTCTGTTTGTGTAAATTGAAGTTCCTTTCTGAAGTTACGTAACAACTGTGAAAACTCACTCATTAAAACATTAACCTTCTGATAATTAACTCAATGTCTGGATTCTAATTTAGACATCAGACTCTCTATTTAACATCTTCAGTAATTTGTTTTTTACGGATGTTAATTGTTCGGATTATTTGAACTGTATGTTGCGCATGTCCCTAACTGGCTAAGTGCCAAATTGGTGACGTCAAATCTATGGCTTTTTGCCTAGATACTTGTCAATCTACTGTGAAGTGCACGTTAATGTTCAGATACAACCTTGCCTTTTTCTTATCCATTCTATTGTTTCCATTTGCTTCATATGCGGATACAACGGATCTTGTTATGGATCTGTCTGTTGACAGCGCGTCTTACGACAACGGACAAGAGGTGACTTATACGCTTGTTTTAACGAATGAGTCGGATAAAGCTATCGCTGAGTTGGACGTTAAAGATGAGCTGTTAAATATCTTAACGACAGATGACCAAGGGAATAATGTCAACGCGTTCTCGCAAGTCTCGACTCAAGCGCAATCTTCCTTCCTTTCATCTCCAGGTGATTACAGTCGCTTCGGGAATTTAGATGCATCAGGTGTACGTATTGCGGCTGGTGGATCGGTAACCTACACCATGGTCGCCACAGTTTCTGCTGACGCAGCAGGTACGATTGATAATGTCGCAAGTGCGAGCTCCGGGCCTCTCGATTCCGTTGAATCAAATACGGAATCAATTCAACGAGGTTTGTATGAGCATGATGTTGTGGTGTCGGTAGATAAGACAAACTACCAACTGAATAAAGAACTCACGTACTCGATCAAGATATCAAATACTGGCGATACGGTGATTCGAACGCTTGATGTTCAAGATGCTATTTCAGATATCAAGACACTCGATATTGATGGCGTTCTTCAACAGGCTTTCATTAACAATGTGAATTCAGCCGAGGTACTAGGAGGGGAAAGTGATGCAGGTACCTTTAGCTCTTCAGGAGATTTGTCAGTCACTGATGCGTCAATAGATATTGGCGGATCTATCACCTACACAATTCGAACGACCGTTGCCGACAAACTCGTCGGCGATATTGTTAATGACAGTATTACGGCAGAAACTCGAGATACTCTGATCTCAGGAGACGCAATCGCCACGCCGCCCACTGAGCCTAGTATCACCCTGACACATACCTTGAACCAATCGGATAACTATCTAGTCGATGATGAGTTTTCCTATACGGTCACGGTTGCCAACCAAGCAAACTCCGGTATTGCTTACCATTATTCGGTTCAGCAGTTTCTTGCGGATCTTGAAACCGATCTAGGCAACGATGTCAGCAACGAAAAGAATGCGACTGACACGGTTGGTATCCCTTACGATTTTTGGACCAATGAAGTGACCTCGATCGGTTCTAATAGCCTTTCAGAACTCAATGCATCTGGAAAGGAATCGAACACGTCACTAGAAGACAAAGTGTCTATCTATCCCGGTGAGCAGATTGTTTATTCCGTTGTGGTGGACGTTAGCCCTGTGTCTATTGGTCAAATTCCCCAAGTTGTTGCACGAGTGGTTGATGCTGATGGCCTCGCGGATTCTGGCGATGCTTTGGCTAATATTCTCGATTCGAAAGACGTTCTGACGACGTCATCAAGCCAAATTACCCGTAACAAGAACACAACGGATACCACTTATGTGCCTGGAATATCCGGTGAAAATGAAGTGGTCTACGACATTGTTATCTCCAACAAAGACACTGAGTTTTTCGCCAACGATATTGAAGTTATCGATAAATTTGCTTGTATCGTGACAAAGCAAGCGGATGGCTCTAACGCTTCAGCATTTTCCGAGTGGAAGCTTGAAGTCGCCGACAGAAGTGGTGATGGATCGAATTATGGTTCATTTAATTACAATACTTGGACAACAAACGACATCAATTTGAAAGTCGACCTCGCACCTGAGGGCTTCGTTCATTATAAGCTGACCGCAAAAGTGGCAGACACCAGTGTGGGTCAGATTGTTGATGATGGTACCGATGCAGGTTTGTGCTTAGGGGATAACTTAGGCGAGTCGGGCTCTGGTGTACAAATGCCAAACTCGAAATTAAAAGTCCAAAAGGAAGTGGATTCTCGTTACTACTCAGCTGGCGGTGCCCTGAACTACGACATAACGGTAGAGAATAACGGTGACGGCTACGCGATTGATGTACCGGTTTATGATGATTTAGTCTCTGTCATGACTCAGTCTATTAACGATACACCGACGAAAGCGTATTTGAGCTGGGTTATTACTGCGAAATCCTATGCCTCTGACGGTTCAATTTCGACAAACAGTGATCCCGGCTTTACTGGTCAAATTGAAGGTAATCAAAGCAATAAACTTATCTTGGATGAGAAGGCTAAGTTGGCCCCACACGATAAGATTGTTTATAGCATTGCGGCGATCGTAAACCCAATTGCTGATGATGAAATCCGTAATGAAGTGACGGTCGACAGCGTACTTTATTCCGATAGAGGCTCATACCCACGAGATTACTACTTAGTATTGGATAAGCGTGTTGATGGTCATAACGAACAAAACGCGTATACCGACACCACCAATACTGTCACTTATATGATCAGCATTACCAACCCAGCAGGGAACGGTTTCGCCTCTAACATCAATGTCAAAGATGAAATCAGCACCATAGAAGCTGAGTTACTTCACGAGCCGGGTGAAACCAAGCCCGTGTTCTCTTCGTGGACGATCAGTGCAGAAAGAGAGGCAGACTCCCCGTGGGTGAAAGCCGTGACTGACCCTGGATCGTTCTCAGATAACAATGATCTGGATGCCACCGCTCAGATTCCGCCCGGTGCGACGATTACTTATACCATTGTTGGGACACTCGATCGCAGTGTCGACAGTGAGATTCTTTGGGGAGCATTCACCAATACCGCAACAGTGACGGGACCAGATACTAATCTATCGGATACGGTACGTACCTATCCTAGCGAACCGAATCTTGTAGTCGCTAAGACCGCTCAAAATACCGACTTTGTTGTAGGTGAGCGCGCTACGTTCGATATTTATATCTATAACCGTGGCATCGGCTACGCAAATGATGCAACGGTGCAAGATAGTATTTCAGCGCTCAACTTCTTTAATAGTTGGACAATTGTAGGTTCGACCAACACAGATAAACCAGGTTCTCGTTACGGTGACATTGCCAACGACACTGACATCAATACCGACGTTGATATCACTCCCGGAGGGTGGGTTCATTATGAGGTTAGCGGCATTGTTAAGTCTGACTATGAAGAAGAACAAGTATCGAACCGTGTTGATGTTTACGATCCTATAACAGACCGTGACCACAGCTCTTCCGCTCAGATAGATAACTCACACAGTACCTATGACATCAATGTCTCACTAGCTAAAACGACCGATGTAGTCCGTTACACGCCGGGTGCAGATCTCACCTATACCATCGTTATTGGCAATAACAGCGACACTGATGAGACCGATCTTATCTTTATGGATCGTCTGAGTGAGATCACCACTACGCTAGCGAATGATAAAGATGGTGAAGTAGAAGATGTTCTTAATCAAAACCCGTTTGACTATTGGTCTGTTGATACTGGCTCTGGTTTCGGCCCGAATACCACTGATGATGTGGAGTTCCCAGTTTCAATTCCTGCCAAAGACTTTGTCACGGTGCGTATTAAGGCGCATGTCAAAGACAATGCGGTATCTAACGGTGTCGCTGACAGAGACGGCGGCATAATCCGCAACGAAGCAGTGCTGATTCATGACGATAATGCCGGTTGTACTGATGATTGTGAGTATGCCAAACGTGCCGTGGCTGAAAACCATCAAGTGCACAACAGTGGCGGCGTAGTTCGTACAACCAATATTAATCGTTACTCCCCGGGCGATCAGTTGACTTATACCATCAAGTATAACTCTCAAGAGGGGCACGGTTATCGAAATAACGTTGACGTTAACGAACTGATTAACGACATATCAGTGGAGCTACAAGATGGCAATTCAGGTAATCCATTTTTCGATGATTCGGTAGGTTCAAACAAGTTTACGGTGGCAGTTGCTAAGAGCGATCCTGCAAACGCGGGTACGACCGATGGTACCAAAGACGGTGATGTCGCGAACGATACTGACATTGTGACTTCAATTGATATCGATGCTGGCGAAGACGTGACTTACACAGTAACAGGTACAGTAAGACCGGATGCGGTCGGTGATATTCATTACCGAGATACCGTCGTGATTCCCGATGATTACCATTTAGATTTTGATAAAACGACTGATGAAGTGGTGTATGAACCGGCTCAGACGGTGACTTATCACTTGGTGATTGAGAATGACGGTAAAGGTAATGCTCACGACATTCCAATTGTTGATAACCTCAAAGATATTACCGTCGATCTCGTAGACGGTACGACTGGACCTGCGTATTCAACGTGGACTATTACCTCTATCGCAACGGGCACTGATTCTGAGTATGTCGATGCAGGCGCGGGCGCGGGCAACGTTTATACATCAACAGACAGCAACCTTAACGAAGAAGCCGATATTCCGATGGGCGCCAAGCTTGAATACCAAGTGGTTGCAACCATCAACGATAAAGCCAATGGCGATATTATCAATGTGCTGACTGTCGATGGAGATACGATCTCTCACGATATCTCGCAAACCGTTCGTCAAATTGATTACGAAAAAAATATTCTGGACTACTACGATACCGATGGGAACAATATTCCGGGAGCAACGAGCTACATGCCCGGAGGCTACATCGAGTATGAAATCTATATCGAAAATATCGCAACAGCGCACGTTGATGATATTAGCCTTCGTGATGACATCGACCAGATGACGACTCAATACTACGACGGAACTCGCGGTCCGGCATTTGATAGCTGGACCATTGAAACGTCTGCGGACAGTTCAGGGATCTCTGACCCTGATGTCGATAACTCGATCAAAGACAATCAACCGATTGATACACACTTTGATATATCGGCAGACAACTTTGGCCGTGCAGTATCGTCACCGTTTGTGCGTTATGTCATCAAAGCCAAAATCAGTCCGAAAGCAGTAGGTTCATTCACTAACCGAGCGTATATCGATGAAGATGATGGCAACCAGTTCATTGCTGTTTCTCCCCCAACGTCGATGTCAGAACCAGACATAACATTCTCGAAAAAGGCGTTCTATGACGCAGGCTTCTCTTCGGCAAAGACTGAGTATTCTCAAGCCGCTGGTGAGAGTGAGGTTTATTACCGCGTTCAAATTAAGAACACGGGCAACGGCATTGAATATGGCTCTCATCTCGAAGATACCATCTCAGCAATTCAGACTCGTATTGCAGAAGATGCCTCGACGTCTGGCACTGACCCTGTCGGGCAACCATTCTTGTCTGGTTGGGAAGTGCAGTTAGAAAAAACGGCGGCGACAGGCTCAATTACCGACGCGATTGACTTTGTACCGGGCAATAACATCGATATTGACAACGACATTGTTATCGCGCCTCAAGAAAGCCTAACGTTCACTATTCATGCTCAAATTCGTGAAGATGCATTGGGTGACATTCAAAATAAAGCGACGTACGACGGTAGTGCTCGAACAGCGAATTTAATGCCGCTTGAAAATAATACCAGTGTTGAAAAACGTGTTGTGTCGATCAACGGCAACCCGTTCAGTGATGGTGATACCTATCTTCCGGGTGACGAAGTTGAGTATGAATTTGTAGTCACAAACCCTGAAAACGGTTGGGCGAATGATATTCAGATCAAAGACACAATCACAGACATTCAAGTCGAAGTGATTGGCGGTAAAACGGAATCCGCTTTTGTTTCTGGCGATATCACCCATGAAGTCAGCAATGGCATTGATGCCAACGCTGATACTTATGTACCAAGCTATAACCCAAACAGTAACCTGAATATTGAAACCGATATTGCCGCAGGTGAAATACTGACGTTTAACTTAACGGGTGTTATCCGTGATGACGCTTTGGGAACTATCGAAGCCAACCGAGTGACGGCAGAAAATGAATCTGCGACATCAGAAACGATTCCGCCACAAGCGGCTGAACTCGACTACTTCAAAACCTTGGTTTACACCGATGGTGAATCGGCGGGCTGTTCAGTGCCTTCAAACGATGGCAGTAGCTGTACTTATGCACCGCGTGGTGATGTTGAATATCAAGTTACGTTAGATAATACAGGCGATAGCATTGCCAATGATGTGCGTGTTATCGATGCCATCCATACCATTAAAACCGAAGATGGCGATGA
Organism: Vibrio splendidus 12E03; assembly: GCF_000272105.2. GTDB lineage: Bacteria > Pseudomonadota > Gammaproteobacteria > Enterobacterales > Vibrionaceae > Vibrio > Vibrio splendidus_I. The sequence goes on along the minus strand of NZ_AJZD02000331.1, from coordinate 15,597 downwards.
TGCGTTCTCTGATTGGGCAACAGCGATTGCAGTTGAGCCGGTTGGAACTTATGACGTGCAAGGTAACTACAACGGTAGCGTCCCATTGAATGCGACTGTCGATCTTCGCCCTGGCGAACGCATCGTGTTCGATGTCAAAGGCACGGTTTCAACATCGGCAACAGGCACCATTACCAATACGGCACAAGTGAACGGCGATGACACCAACGACATCGCACTTGACCCTGGTCGCTCAAATATCCTAATCGATAAGTGGACAGATACACCTACGTACGTACCCGGTGGAACGGTGAATTACTACATCGACATTACCAATGACGATGTGGATTCTGGCCTGTTCTCAATCCGCGACATCATTAGTGGCTTCGAAGTTGAAACTGTCGATGGTTCAATGCAAACCGCACTCACGGAGTGGAGCGTCGATTACGATGTCTTGTACAACTCTGCACCATCGGATCCTGACGCGAATGATTTCTCAGAGTTAGACAAGCTCGTTGGGCAAAGCAGCCCAGACATCGATTTACCTGCTGAGTCAGTCAAGATGGCAGGACGTGATGATGCGGGCACTGGTGGCGGTGACAAATACACGGTTGTTCGAATCCATGTTGAAGGCAAGGTCCGTGATGACGCAATTGGTCGCTTTACCAATACTGCATATCTACGACATGGCTTGGACGATTCGAAAATCGCTCGCTTAAGAGAGGGCTACATCACGCCTCAACCGGGACAGTTGGTGTTAACCAAAGAAACCACCCCGATTGCTGAGCCTGATGCTAAGTACCAACCGGGTCAACCTATCTCCTACAAGATTACCGTGGCTAACACCGGTGAAGGTTACCTTGTGGATCAAGTCCTGACGGATCGTGTCGATACCATCATGACAGAAGTGGCGAACAGCCCGGATCAAGAGCAAGCGCTTACTGGCAATTGGATCATCAGCGATGAACAGATTGATGGTAGTGGCGATCCAAAACTGAATGTTCGCAAGGATGTGTCCAATACCACTCAAGGTTACAGCGCCACTTACAGCATTCACCCCGGAGATAGCTATTCGTTTGTTGTCACCAATACCGTGAATGATAAAGCCAAAGGTGAGATCACTAACGTTGTTAAAGTGGCTAGCGATGATGGTGAATACACCGCAGACGCAACCTACATTCCAGAAGACGCACAAATAGAGATCACAAAAGACGTTGATAAAGCGGAGTACCTTCCGGGAGAAACACTTCAATACACCGTGACCGTTAAAAATAACGGTTTAGGTTGGGCTGAAGACGTTGTGATTGAAGATGCGTTGAAATCGGTAGAAACCACGATTGCTGGTGGTGAGACGAAGCAAGCCTTTGACCCCGCTTCAATCCAAATATCAGCTATTTCGACAACAGGTGAAACGCCCGTACCAGATGCAACCAGTGGTGAAGATCTCAACGAGACACTCGATATCGCACCGGAAGACAGCATTGTGTTCACGATTCAAGTAACAACGAATGCACTTGCGACTGGCGATATCACCAATATGGCATCAGCGACCTTTGATGGCACAACCTTAGATGACTCGGCAACCAGCACACCTGTGTTGGCAACGGTTTCGGTCAAGAAGACGGTTGATACGCCATCGTATGAAGTAACCAAGCTGATTAACTACGACATCACAGTAACCAATAGCTCTGAGGCGTTTGCATCTGGTGTTCAACTTCAAGACATCATCAGTGACATTCAAGTTGACACGACCGCAGATAAACAAGAGTCGGCATTCCTACTATGGGAAGTGAGCTTTGACGCCTCGGATGATCGATCTGTTGTCACTCCAAAGACGTTCGACTTGAGTGAAGACATCGATGTGAGTATGGATGTTGCGCCACAAAGTACCGTGACATTCAATGTTAAGGCGTTGATTCGTACGACGGCGATTGGCGATATCAGTAACACGGCAACCATCACTTACAACGGCACACCACAAGACTCAACGGCAGTCATGACGCCGAAAGACTCTGAGTTTGTTGCGACGAAAACTAATGTGCAAAGCGAGTATGAACCGGGTGGTGAGTTGGAGTTCCTGATCACCATAGAAAACACCTCGAACAACTACATCAGTGACTTAAGTGTTGTTGATGACATGGAATCTATTGAGGTGTCGTATTACGACGGTTCGACGGGGCCTGCTTTTGTGGCTGGTTCCACTTCTTTGGTGGTCGATTCAACCACGATAGGTACCACCACCGAGCAAGTTAGCCCGACGGAATACAACGTAGATATCGCCCCGCACGGCACAGTTGTGTTCCGCTCAAAAGGCACCGTAGTTGATACCGCGACTGGACACATTATTAATACCGCGCAAGTAGACGGCGGCGATGTTATCAGTCCTCCAGTTCACACTGTGGCGGCTGTGGTTCAAGCCGAGCTGTTTACCGATGCACCTTATTACGTACCGGGTGAGCAAGTTGAGTATCATTTAGTGGTGCAAAACATTGGCCGTGGTATTGCGAAAGATGTGGCGCTTTACACCCAGTTCTCTGAGTCAATGGGTGACTACATTGATGGCTCTCGCAGCAATGCTTTTGATGATTGGACACTAACAGCGTCATCGGAAGGGGCTGAAACTCAACCGGGCACTTTTGATCATGACAAAGACTTATTCACCTTGGTCGACATTGCGCCGGGCGGCAAGATTGATTACACCTTCACGTTGACGGTCAACGAAGACATGCTGACTAACATTGATGTACTTGGCTACTACCTTGATTTAACGGGTAGCCCAACGATGCGTGCTCGATCTAAAGGTATGTTGGCATCGGAAACCTCGATGCAGGCAGTAGCAGACCAAGTATCTGCTCTGGATCTACCGCCAGTGGGTGCAGATTTGATTGTCGAAAAGCGTTCAGACAAACCTGAATACACCGAAGACGACGACAGTGTCACTTATTACTTAGCCGTGACCAACAGTGGTTTAGGTAACGCAGCGAGCGTGCGACTAACTGATGAGATCAGCGAACTGCAAAATAGCGTTGGTAATAAAGTGTTCACTGACTGGACGATTGAAGGCGTTGAAGTCGATGATACAGGCGCGGTTATTCAGCGTCATAGCTTCCCTTCGAGTAAAGACCTAGACACTACCGTTAACCTGAAGTCCCAAAAGCGAAATGCCTATGCATTTGAAGTGGTGGGTACATTAGGTAAAGGTTTGGATGACGACATTACTAATACCTTCACGGCGACCGAATCTGACGGTACCGAAACCAACGACAGCGTAACCACTCACATCAAGAAGATTCCTGATAACTCTGGGGAATTGGAGCTGACTAAATCGGCACTGCAAGATACCGCGCAAGTCGGTGATGCGGTTGAGTACGAGATCATCGTTGAGAACAACAATGAATCCTACTTTAAGAATGTCACTGTGGAAGACCGTTACCCAGGCGGCTTGAAGTACATAGTGGACACATCAGAAGTAGTGTTGAGCGGCATTGATGGTGAGTTTGGCACTGAAGACGATCAGGTTATCTCTCAAGAACCATCAGACACGGGCAAGTTAATGTTCACATCGTTGAACTTTGATCCGGGCGAGAAGCTGCGTATTCGTTACTTATTGCGAGTATCGGTAGGAGCAACGTTTGGTGATTACATCAACACCGCAGTAGCGAAAGTGGATGGAGCGATAGTTTCCAATGAAGACACCGCCAAAGTGACCGTAGAACCGGACAAGGTGTTCGATACCTCATCGATAATCGGCAAAGTCTTTGAAGATCACAACAAAGATGGATTCCAAGCAGACGCAACCGCGTTCGATGTTGAGTTAACTGCGAACCTAGCAACACAAGGCTACATCGCTGATTCGACACACATCATTCGTGATGGACAAGACGTTGCTGTCGAAGATGGCGCAATGACCAATGCTCTTGAGCAAGGTTTGGATCTTGGCGACCTTTGGGGTCACTCAGTAAATCGAACACTGCTAGAAACCAGCAAAGTGGTGATTCAATTCAAGACTCGCACACAACAGAGCTTTGATTTCTATGTCACGACCGATGCGGGCTCCCGTATCGAGTTTGATGCACAAGGTCAGATTCAGTTTAAACATGAATCCGATAAGAAGAAGGGACTGAGCGCGGAAAATCTTAACGTAACCAGAAATCTGTATCGCGATGGCGAGGATTACCTGTGGGAAATCGTTATCGAGAACAAAGGTATTTATGAAGATGGTATTCCGGGCGTTAAGTTGATGACGGTTGAGGGAATCGTTATTTACACAGACCAGTACGGTCGTTACCACGTGCCCGACCAATGGGTACTCAATAAGAAAGGTAAGAACTTCCTTGTGAAGTTGGACACTGATTCGTTATCCACCTCCATGGAAGTGGTGAGCGAAAATCCGAAAGTGTTGCGAATTACCCCGAACAAGCTCACCAAGTTCAACTTTAGCGTTCATCGCAAAGATCAAGAAAGTGAATAGCAGTAAGCCATTGGAACCGTATCTGGAAATTGTATGAAAGTATTTAGTAAGTCTCGTTTAGCGACGTGTGTGTTGACTGCCATTCCTGTGATGGCGGTAGCGAAAGACACAGGTAAGCTTGAAAAACTTGGTTCTGAGACAACGGGCATTGAAATCAACAAGCCGAACCAAGCGCAAGACAGCTCACGTATTTACCTTGAACAAGGCGCGATTTGGGCAAGCCGCGACATCACTCGCTTTGACCCAGTATTAGATGTTAGCGTCAGCGATGAGTTAGAAGTGGAACAAGGCACACTGCGTGACAGCGTCGGTTTCACCATCACCACCAACTATGGTTACTACATCAAAAAGTACCAATTGGAGGTGTACCGTGTGGGTGACTTTGGTTTGTCTGAGCCCATCGCTGTGCTTGATGGCGATAAACTGGCAAACGATTCTGACATCAATTGGGATGGTCAAACCGATGTTGACTATCAGTTTGAGGTCGGTGAGCAGTTGATGTTCCGCCTAAAGGCGTGGGACAAAGATGGCAACATGGACGTGACCACGGTTGGTGTGACGGATTTGGTGAAGCCTGACTCTGAAGTCGATATCGAACGCAATGATAACGACGATGAAGAGAGTAAAGACAAAAGCTACGGCCAAGCTAAGTTGATGCGTCACAACATTCCAACCAATGCAGGCTTAGCCAAGTTCATTGGTACCGGTTTGAAAGGCGTCGATAAAGTCATCATCGGTGAAGATGAATTTGACGTTGAAGACGGCAACTTATACGCAGAGCAGTACTTACCAACAGACTCCTACATTTTTCCAACCAAGGTTGTGTTTGATAACGGTGATGAACGCCGCTACAAGCTTTACGTTCGTATCCCAGATACGTACTACGCACAAACGGGTTTGGCTGATCTTTATGTTGGTAAGAACAATGTCTCTGGCAATGGTGATGCATTGAGTGTCGATGATCAGTACCAAGATGATATCTATAACCAAGGTCGTTTAGCCTACTTTGGTCAGGGTAAATTTGGTGACAAGCTTCGCGTGACCACTCACTTCGATACTCGAGAAAGTGAAATCAAAGACATGTTCAAACATCCTTTCGCCTCGGACGACTCGGATGTGTTTGATATTCTCGAAGACGACGATGAACTGTATTATGGCAACTATGGTGACAGTTCGAACATCGAAAAAGTGGTCAACACTAAGGGTAAGGTCTACCTCAATGTGGAATACGATAAATCACAATACTTGTGGGGTAACTACAACACAGGGTTAACGGGTACCGAGAACAACGATTACAACCGTAGCCTTTATGGTTTCAAGGCCGATTACCGTACTCGTGATACCACACAATACGGTGAAGACCGCTTGAACGTGGTCGGTTTTACCGCAGAAGCTGACTCCTTATATGCACACGATGAGTTCTTAGGTACAGGTGGTTCTCTGTATTTCCTTCGCCACGGTGAAGCTGTACCGGGAAGCGACAAGGTTTACGTAAAAGTAAAAGATGAATCTGGCCTAGTACAAAATGAAATCCCGCTTGAGCCGGGTGTTGACTATGACTTTGACCCGTATCAAGGCCGTATTATTCTGACCAAGCCGCTCGACAATATCCTATCCGACAGCTTCGGTAGCGTGATTGAAAACGGAGACGACTACGAAAACTATCTGGTTGTTGATTATGAGTATGTCCCTCAAGGTTCAGACTCGCTGGATGCGATGTCTTACGGTGGTCGTGCTAAAGGTTGGATCAACGATTACGTTGGTGTGGGTGTGACGTATGCGACTCAAGAAAAAGATAACCAAGACTACGAGTCTTATGGAACTGACTTAACCTTGCGTGCGACGGAAGGCACTTACATCAAGGCCGAGTTTGCCCACAGTGAAGGTACTCAAACCGAGTCTAACTTTGTCTCTATCGATGGTGGTTTAACCTTTACGCCGATTGGCGACACGTTAGAAGATCGTGAAGGTGACAGCATCCAAATCACCGCAGTGACCAGCCTTTATGACCTTGCCCCAACTATCTTTGGTGCAGTAGGCAATGACCTGAAGCTTTGGTATCGAGACAAAGATGCAGGATACAGTTACGCGAGCAGCAGCGATGACCTAGAGCAAGAAGCCTATGGTGCCGAGCTTCGCTTGCAAGCGACCGACCGTTTGGCGGTTCTTTCTCGATTCTCGACCAACGAAGAGCGCGATGTCGACGGCAATCTAGAAGCGGATACCGAAACCATTGAGGTTGAGACTCAAGTCAAAATCACCGAGCACATCAAGGTTTCAGCGGCGGGGCAACAAACTGAAGAACTTAACCAAAACGATGAGCACAGCGATGCAACTTTAGCTGGCGTGCGTTTGGAATACATGTGGGACAGCGACAACAGCGTCTACATCAAAGGTCAAACCACAGTATCTCAATCAGATGACTACGACGAGAATGATAGCGCATCGATTGGTGCGGAATTCCAAGTATTGGAAGATCTGTCGCTGGGTGGTGAATACACCGATGGCGACCGCGGGCAAGTCGCCGAAGCAACCGTGACTTACGATGTGTCTGATGACCATTCCACATACGTGACCTACGTTGATGATAACTACGAAGGCGAAAATAACGTGATTGTCGGTCAGCGTGCAGACCTCACCAGCAGTGTCGATTTCTACCAAGAGAACCAGTTCGTTGATGAAAATGATGGTCACGGTCGTATCGATTCCTATGGTTTTGGTTACGACGTGACGGAAGATGTCGAGATGGGCATCGGTTATCAACTTGGTGAAATTGAAGATGACGAGAACATCACCACAGAGCGTGAGTCCATCAGCTTCAATGCGTCAATTGACCTAGACGACATCACCTTAAGCCACAAATTCGAATATCGAGTGGACAAGAGTGAAGACGACCCAGAAATCGCTCAACGTGAGCTGCAACAAATCGTGACGACCAACCGTTATACGCATCATTTAACGGAAGAGTACACGCTGTTTGGTAAGTACAACTACTCAATTACAGAGAGTGAAACCACTGGCGAAACCATGGCGCAGTTTACCGAGGCGACAGGTGGACTAGCGTATCGTCCTGTCTACAACGATCGACTCAACTTACTGAGCCGCTACACCTATATTGCAGACTTCGATCAACTGGATCGCGATGTGGACTATCAAGACGAAACCAGCCAGATCATTGAAGTTGAAGCGATCTATTCGATCGACCAACATTGGGACATCGGCACTAAATATGCGCATAAAGATAAAGAGCAAGCCTTCGAGCGAGCATCTGGTGCGAATGAGATGGTTAAAAGCGACATCGACTTATACGGGCTTAGTGCTTCTTACCGAGTGATGAAAGAGTGGGATGTAACGGGTGAATATCACTGGAAAACTGACACACTCAATGATGAGTTAGAGCACGGCGCGTTAGTTTCGGTGAATAAGCACATTGGCGAGAACTTCAAAATGGGGATTGGTTATAACTTCTCTGCGTTTGATAGCGATCTAACCAATGATGACGACTACGACGCATCCGGTGTGTTTATTAACTTAGTCGGTAAGATCTAAGCCTGCTCAAAAGTGGGTTGAAAGTTAAGAGTTGAGAATTCGAAGTGACAGTTAAGAGTAAGATGAAAACAATTATTTTCCTAATAAGCGCAGTGATGAGTACTTTGTTGCTTTCCGGCTGTGCAACCGACACGTACTTGAGTCAGGAGAACCGAGACAAGTTTGCTGGCATAGACGTATCTAAGTTTTTAATTAGCGAGTGTTTGGCGCCAGAGCGTGAGGTGCATATCGCTATCGCAGAGCATTTTGCTTTTGATAAGTACAAGCTACGCGACCTCGACAAGATCAACTTGGATACCTTTGTTAAAGAGATCAGAGGCCTCAAAGGGCGCATCACGATTGTCGGCCATACTGATTACAAAGGTTCTCTGGAATATAACGAACGCCTTTCACAGCGACGCGCTAAGTCAGTGGCTGACTACCTTCAGACGCATTTGGATCCTAAGAATTACGATTGGGAAGTGAAACACCTCGGTGAAACGCAGCCTCTGTTGTTGGGTAAAACCGATAAAGACCGAGCGGAAAATCGCCGTGCATTTATTGTGTTTGAAGAGGCGCAGAAATACGAAGAGATGCCTTTCTGTGAGCCACCAAAACCCGAACGTAAGGTGTATATGGCGATCACACCGCACTTTGATTTTGATAAGTCAGTGCTAAAACCAGAGGACTTAACTCAGTTAGATGACTTTGCATCTCAATTGAGTGGCTTACAAGGCAACATCATGGTGGCAGGGCATACTGACCAAGCCGGTTCGGTCTCTTACAACGAGAAGTTAGCGGAACGCCGAGCAGAAAGCGTGGTGAAATACCTCAAAACCAAACTCGACCCTAAGCAGTTCATTTGGGAAGTAAAATCGTTCGGTAAATTGCAGCCAGCAATCAATGAACGTTCAGATAAAGCGGATGCGTTAAACCGTCGAGCGTTTATCGTGTTTAAAGAGTCGGATATTACTGCTGAGCAGCAAACGCTCTCAGGTAGCCAGCAGTAAACCTTGTCTGATCGCTAAGATAAGCTGCGAATATTGAAACTGCGCGTGAAGCTAAGTGATTTATTGATAAGTAGCAATTGGATTAAGAGCGAAAAGCCCCATACGTAGGGGCTATTTATTGTTTGAATTATCGGCGAGTTGAGCGAACGGTTTATTGTGATGGTAAATTCTGCTTTAACTCTAGAAGCATTTGATAAGCGCTTTCTCCAGACATCTCATATGGATTGAATTGGTTCGATGTCGAAAACTGTAAGTTCACCAATTCAGTTAGGCTCGACTGAGGAATATCACCCATAGACCAATCACCAAACTGCCTACAATCGATCTCTTTGAAATATAAAATCATGACGTTTTTGTGTCGCTTGTCATTCAAAATATGATTGTAGGTGTGGTTAACCGCGGTTCTTGAGCCTTCAATACATTGTAGGAAATACTTGTCGTTGTGACTAAGGAGTCCTGTTAAGTGGCTTTCTTTATTACGGTCGTGTGAAATCTTGAGGATGTCGTCTAAAGCCGTGGAGTCGCAACTTTCGCAAAGTGTGCTGACATAAATCAACCGAGTTAGGAGCATAGGTATCACTTCGATTTTTGTTCAAAGGGTATTAACAAATATAAGCCAAGCTCATGGAATTGCTAATTATTGGTAAAAATATCACTAACGATATTATTTTGGCGAAGTAAGAATGAGGATCAAGCTAAGAAAAGGCGTTAGGTACACCAATTCAGGCTATTTCAGAGTTTGTAACTCAATTGTTTGAGGGGATGGGCGAACGATCAGGCGACCGGCTTTATCGTGTGATTGTACTTCGTCATAGTAGAAGGTGCTGATAGTCACACCTTCTATTGAGTCCTGTGACCTGCTTGTAATCTAGCGTCGATGTCTATCAACGTTATTCGTTCAAAACCGAAATCGATTCGACGTTAGAAGAGGAATCAAATCGAACGTTGACCAACACACTTTCACGTTCGAAAGTCACATCATCAAAGTCAGTAGCTGCTATCTTAAATCCATTCCTTGCGAACAGACTCGTCACCGTTGTTCGTTGTTTCTGTTCCATTGCGCATGTCAGTAGTTCGTTCATCGTGATCTCCATTAGGTAACCGTGTGCATATTGTAAGCGTACAGACTCTACATTATGAGATCAATTGCTTAATTCATAAGCCGCGTTAATGCCTCTGGATGAATGATTTGATCATTCAAATAGCTAATGGACGAGAAAGCCTGTCATTACAGTGGTTATGATTACGGCGGTGTTCTGTGACAAGGCTTCAACAACTTTTACGATAGTTATTTCTTACCCAAATTGGATTGAAATAAGTGGTTACAAAACGGCTAGGCATTACTTAATTTTTTGCTTTGCTTCTTTCTCGTAATCAATGGAGCGAACTACTTAGAACTTATCGTTCGAGGTGAAATCTAAGCTTCACGACCGGTAGTATCTATCGGGGTTGTCAATGTTAGGTGGGTATTGTTATAAGTGTTATTAATTGCATAAGCTTGATTTTAATATTCCTTTGATTTATAAATTCTCTGCGCATCAATAACTTCATGATTATATTAGTCTTTACTAACCTTTAAATAACATGGAGAAAGGCGATGAGTAAGAACCAAACACGCAACGGGTTAGCCAATTTAATGCGATTTCGTAAACCATATAAGGCAACAGACTTCCTTGTCAGTTCTAATGAACTACGAGTTAAGAAAGATGTTTATAGCTTGCGTAAAATTAAACAGTTAGAAATTCGTCAATTGGGCTTCAAAGAAAACGCTATCAATATCGTTTCACTGGCTTTAGTACTCTCCGCTGCGACTTGGGCGTTTGTTCCTCAGTTTGGACTGCCTATGCTTGCGCTGACTTTTATTTTGGCTTTTGTCTCATGGCGAAAATACGAGTTGCGTGCAGAGTTTAAAGGGGCAGACGAAACCGGTGATCATTGGGTATCCGTAGCTCGCGGTTGTACTCGAGAAGAGTTCAAAATTTTGAAAAATGTAGAATTGGCTTTACGCGATCAGGTGTCTTAATACTTTAGATTTCTTCGTATTTGGGCCTTGTTAATGCCAGGGTCTTATAACTGTTAAGCTCTCATAATCAATAAAGCTCGTCATTGCATGGCGAGCTTTTTGTTTTCTGAAAAACACAGATAGTGCAGGTTACTTTGAGAGGCCAACGCTTATATGTGTAATGGGGTAGATATGAATCTTAAGTCACGGCATTTATGATGCTTTTTGTGGTTTTGAATATAGGGAGAGGGTGGAAATGAATACACGAGTCAGTGAGAGTTCTTTTAAAAGGCTCATCCAGTTAGTTGGTTGTGTTTTGATTATAGTGTTGAGCAATAGTCGACTCTCCAATGCTCAAAGTATCGAGTTTCCTACTTGTGCGAAGAGTGAGGTTTTGAATACAGAGATCCATCTTTATGTTGATGAATCTGTATTAGCCGAATATTCCAAAGCATTTGTTGCCTCTAAAATAGCGACATGGGAAAGCTATTCGAATCTGGTGTTGAAAAACTCCTGCATTCCTATAACGCGAAAAGTCACCAAGGTGATTTATACGTCTGAAATTGACAGCCTTTGGTTTCAAGATTTGAGCGCAGCAGAGAGGTTATTAAAACTCTCGATGGAAGAACCGATTCCAGAAACAACAGAAGACGGCGTCCCCATTTTTACTGGGATAGTATTTTCTAATTATAATTTTAGCTTTGAGTCTGATTATTGTGGTATGTCATCTTCGGTATCCTACTTTTTTTCTTTAGCGATAAACTGCCCTGATTACTTAATGGAGCATGAAATTGGCCATTTAAGTGGTGCTAATCATGACTATAAAACGTTATTGAAAGATTTTGATAGTATAGAAAGTTACATTTCTGGAACGTATCCAAGAGCTCCTCAATATTCCTTCGGTGCAATTTGTGCTGACAGAGGGACAGTGATGTCTTATGAGCGAGATGTTATACCTGCATATTCCAGCCCGGACATCAGAGTAGATGGCACAAAGTGCGGGGATAGCAAATACCACAATAATGCGAGAGTGCTTAGAGAGTTCGCACAAGCTTATTTAACCCCATGATTGCCTAGCTGCTAGTCTGTTGTTTTATTGAACGTTATAACGCGTGAGTTCAAAGTGTTCACCTTGTGATCTTCAAATCTAGAATGAGCGTATTTCTCCCAGTTTCTAAAGGAAGAATATGTATGATGTTATCTAAAGAGAATGAATCAAGAATTATCGAAATGGCATGGGAAGACAGGACGCCGTTTGAAGCAATAGAACTGCAATTTGGTTTGAATGAATCCCAAGTGATTCGTTTTATGCGTAGCCAAATGAAGCCAGGTAGTTTCAAATTGTGGCGCGCTCGTGTCGCAGGCCGCGCGACAAAACATGTCAAACTTCGTAGTTCTGAAGTGTCGAGAGGTTATTGTCCAACTCAATACAAGCATCGTTAAAGGAAGGGATGCAAACCAGTATCCCAAATCAACACACACTTATGGGAAATGAAAGGAATGAAACAATTTTGTGCTCTACTTTTGGTGCTGCTTAGCTTCGTAAGTCTCGCGCCAGTCTTTTCAACTAGCGGTTGAAAGCAAAGACTCTGGGAAGTTTATTGGAACCGTTTGTTTGCGTCTCGAAGGCGATAAACAAGCTTTAATGGGCTGCGCTTTCTCAAGGGAAACTCAGGGAAAAGGGCTCCCTACAGAAGCGGCTGAAGCCCTAGCTGATTTTGGCTTTTCAGAGTTGGGCGTGCAGCGCATCTACGCTGAAACCATCAGTAAGAACTTAGCAGCCATCAAATTGTGTCAGTCATTGGGAATGAAAGAAGAAGCGCGCTTTGAGAATCATCGATTCTTAAAGGGTAAGTGGTGGGATACTGTGAAGTTAACGGTTGTTCGATCTGATTGGAAAAAGGCTTAGTGATGGAAAGAGGCATGCAGAAGTTAGATAGAGGGCTAGATGAAGACGGATTCATTCAAAATCTTTATTCGCCAAAGAACATTACGCCTGGATTTCAAGAAGTAGTTACAGCAGTCATTGATTCGTTGTTAAAAGAACTCCCTGGCCAAATAGAAGGCATCTACTTGTACGGTAGTATTCCAAGAGGAACGGCCATTATTGGTCGCTCGGATTTAGATGTTTCTATCTTACTCGCTACGCCTGTTGGCCAAAAAGAGAAGGAAGTATTTAACCTACTTTCTGACACAATCCCCAAAGCATACCCTCAAGTGAGCAAGCTTGATATCGATCCTGGCTTCCTGCGGGATGTTCTGAAACCCACAGAAAAGTATCACTGGCAGTTTTGGCTCAAGCACTGTTGCTGTTGTATTTGGGGTAAGGATTTATCTACAGAGTTTCCGCTATATAAGCCCAGTATTGAAATAGCCCAAGCTCTCAATGGTGACTTGTCTACTTTTCTTGAGCAAATGAGCCAGTCCTTTAAAACAATGACCGATGCGGATGCAACTAAGGTTATTGGCAAGAAGTTAGTGCGGGCGGCGTATTACTTTGTTGCTGAGACAGACGGAAGTTGGTACACAGACCTGAGCCAGTGTGCCTCAGTAGCCAAGCGCTATTATCCAAATCAAAGCGACGATATTGAACTAGCGTATCAATATGCTCTTGGAAACTTGATATCTAAAACAGAGGCCTTTGAGCTTTATGAAAGACTAAGTAATAAGCTTGTTCTACGTTAAGTATTAACACAAGCTAGAAAATCAAACTTAACCACCGTGCAACGGTTCAAGGAAACCCCGATGTTGGCAGTTTCTTAACTGACAGTACAGAAACTGAGTTTTACCTAACTGATTCTTACGAAGTCTAGCGAGAAAATACAAATCATCTTAACTTAACTTAACTCATTGATTTGTCGTTTATAGTTTGAGGTATTAGCGCGGTATTTTACAAAAGGTTAAACAGTAAAAAATTTAAATTCGATACAATAATCCCCCCCTGTGTTGTTTAGGCAACTCTGGTTGTTATCTAGCATCTATTCACTACATTATAATTTGGCAGTGTCGCTCTTCTGGCAAGTACCAGCTCCCAAATATAACACATTGCGTAGTAATGGGCGGCTTTGGTTGAGGGAGCAAGCTTGCTCTTGATTTTCCAAAACTCAGCCCTAGTAATTCATATAAATATGAATTACTAAAACCAAGAGACGCCTTTATCTAGGTGCATGCCACCACACTCTCAACCTACTCAGAGCGTCCAGCGATTGTGAGTTGATCACATCTGTCTCTAGAAGAGCGGCTGTTAGCAAAATCTTAGAGCTTATCTACCAAGACTTCATATATCACGACCTTGAACTCACTTGAAATGACGCACCTTATATCTAGCTAGCAAGTTTAAAGCTAATGGATAGGCTTATCTCTAAGAGTGAATAAAACAGATGAGCATCACATTTTCCTACTGATGATGTTGGTAAAGATTTCATATGTGGTAAATTCCATTAGTGAAACGCAAGGATGTGTTGACCGATAATGTATTTACGTTGTTTTGAGCATGAGATCCTATGAGTTCAACTAAGTTCCACATTATGGCTAAACCAGCCAGTTTCAAATGTAATCTGAAGTGTGATTACTGTTTTTATTTAGAGAAAGAAGCTTTCATTCAAGAAACCAATGAACACTACTTAATGTCAGATAATAGTTTGAGAAATTACATAAAAAACTATATTCGAGAGTGTGATTTGGATGTAATTGACTTTGCTTGGCAAGGTGGTGAGCCAACATTAGCGGGCTTGGATTTTTTTGAACAAGCAGTTAAATATCAAAATAAATATGCTAATGGAAAGAAGATTACGAATAGTTTCCAAACAAATGCAATTGCAATAAATAGCAAATGGGCAAAGTTTTTTTACGAAAATAATTTCTTACTTGGAGTCTCCATTGATGGTATTTCTGATGTACACGATAGGTATCGTATATCTATTAACGGCAATCCAACTTTTGATAAAATAAAAAGCTCGATAGAGCTATTGATTAAGCATAATGTTGAATTTAATACCTTAACTGTTGTAAACGATAAGAATTGGTATCGCGGGAAAGAAACCTATCAGGCATTAAAATCGATGGGGGTTGAACATATGCAGTTCATTCCTATTGTAGAGGTAGACCAAAGTCTTACTGGATGCAGCGGCGCCAATCAGACAATTAAAGACGCTAGTGAAATGGCTTCTTTTTCTGTGCCTCCTCATGGTTTTGGGGTCTTTCTATCTGATGTGTTTGACCAGTGGGTTCGCACGGACATAGGTAAAATTTATGTCCAAACCTTTGAGAGCATACTGTCTACTTGGATTGGTCATGGGGCAACTATCTGTCACCATTTGAACGAGTGTGGGACGTCATTAGTGCTTGAGCATGATGGTGATCTCTATTCTTGTGACCATTATGTTTATCCATCACATAAGCTTGGCAATATTCACGATACAAGCATTGAAAAATTGGCTTCAAGCAAAAGACAGAGTCAGTTTGGTAAAGCTAAAAATAAAAAGATCTCAGACTATTGTCGCCAATGTGAATATTATTCACTTTGTAATTCTGGTTGCCCAAAACACAGAATATTTAAGTCAACTAGTGGGAAAAATAAAGACAACTATCTTTGTGAATCTTATAAG
>NZ_AJZD02000330.1 GCF_000272105.2 Vibrio splendidus 12E03 | reverse complement strand
AAATGAGTGGCGATTACAGAATAAGTCAACATCAATTGAACCCAATTTAGGTAAATTGACACCCATAATAGAGAGTATCTTTCGTGATATTGAGTCATAAGCTAAGTGACACATAATATCTTGACAATACTGAAGTACTCCATAGATTGTTAATGTCCGGTTTTATGAAGCGAATTTTTGTTCCTAAACGTTTTAGTTTATAACTTTAAGTTGATGTGTAAACACAAGTCCAACTTACGTCTCCTTGGTGCAGACATAAGTTACGTCAATTCATTGTTATTTTTAACGTTTCATTCT
>NZ_AJZD02000329.1 GCF_000272105.2 Vibrio splendidus 12E03 | reverse complement strand
TAGCACCTCGTGGGGGTCATTATGTCTAGCCCTTTCTAAATAACTATTAATGGAGTGCCTACAAATGGAAGCGGAAGAATTAGAGCATCTAGAAGAATTGGGGAAAAAGCAACTAGAGTTGTTTGACGAAATTAGGACTGAGAGTGAAAGGGCTTGCGTCATCGTGGGAGCAGCAAATATTGATGCACTGCTAGATGACCTTATTACAAAAGCTTTGTTACCTGTAAAGGTAAAAAAACGGCTGTGTTCTGAAAGCAATGCATTTACGACGTTTTCAGCTAAATTGAACCTCGCTCACCAATTGGGTTTGATTGATGATGATTTATTTTTTCAGGTAAACCTGCTGAGGAAGATTAGAAATGATTTTTCTCACAACTTGTCGGGGTGCCGATTGACTGAGGCTCCGCACCTGAATCGCTATCAAGACTTGCTTAAATCTATTTCAAAATGCCCGTTGTATAAGCGGATGCCGAAAGGCTTTCCTGATGGAAACATTGATGAGCCTGAACATGTACTGACAATGAAGTTAATGATCGTTTATTTATCATCAATAATTTTGTCCCTTATCTACTTTGTTGAGCCCGTTTATAACGAAAATCTAGATAATATTAAGCAAATGAGAGAGTCTAGTGCTAGTAATGGGCAACAGGGCTAACAAGCAATTTAAGAGGGATTCACAACG
>NZ_AJZD02000328.1 GCF_000272105.2 Vibrio splendidus 12E03 | reverse complement strand
CCCCGCCATGTCAAGGCGGTACTCTAACCAACTGAGCTACGGACGCATTCCCTTAGAACGCCAACGATGATATCCATGATAAACAGATGGTGCAAGTATTAACTGGCATCTTGCGATTCGTTTGCTCACTTTGCAATCAAAGACATAACAACATGTCGATTTTACACCCAGATTATCGTCAAACCGCTGAAAAGCAAAGTTTAGTTAGAAAAATTCTAATCCTTGATGACAATCAGTTAACTAACCTAATGTGTTCAATTTGGGATTTTTGTTGTCTATACCGTTTTTCTTGGCCTTTACAGTAACCATACAGATATAGATCAATGCCTATATTTAGTGTCAAAAATTTTGCTTGCCCACTGGGTTACCGTAGTATTTTGATCATTATAAGTGAAAGGCACGCAGAGGCTTTGTAACTCACTGAAATACATCATTCATAAAAATCACCACGATTTTGTAATCGTCGTCATCGAATTACTAGACCGCAATGACTAAATTCGGATTTTTCATATAAAGTGGCCGGGTTATTACCAACATACATAAATACGATAGCACTCTATAGTCGAAAAACATCAGCTACGATTAATCTCCCTCAAGAGCAACAATCTATAAGCAATTCAAAACCCAACCCCACACATCATAGCTATTTTGAATACATACAGCACAGTAATACATAATGAAATTTGCATAATGGTAAAGCGCGCCTATATTCATAACCTGTAGGAATCATTGACCTAAATTCAATGCCATACGTGAATTTATGGTTTGCGATAAATACAAGTGTGAAAAATAGGGAATAAATTATGAAAAAATCACATATCGCCATTGCAGTGGTGAGCATACTATCGACATCTGCCGTATCGGCGGCGACCATTTATGAGACAGATGAAACAGTATTCAATATCGGCGGCCGCGCAGAAGTTCGAGGGAATTTCTCTGATGCGAATAAAAGTGCTGGTAATAGTAGCACCTATAGTGATAGATCACGTGTCCGCTTAAGTGTCGATGGCACACAAAAAGCGTCGGACGATGTTTCCTTTTTTGGGAAATATGAATTCGAACTAACAGAGTCTGAAGATGGCGCATCAGATGATATCGGCATTAACACTCGATTCTTATATACGGGTGTTCAAACCAATCACGGTAACGTCTATTATGGCCACCAAAATAATGCCGTTACCTACTTAACCGATTGGACGGATATGGCTGAAACCTTCAGCGGCTATATCAATGAATACACGGTGTCGACTGCTGATCGAGCAAAAAATGTTTTACGTTATGAACTGACAAGCGACAAAATCACCTTTCAAATTGATGGCAATTTCAATTCAGATAGTGAATCAGCACAAAGTGACGGCTTCGGTGCAGTTGTCGCCGGCAGCACTTCGATTGGGTTAGATATTGGCGTCGGTTATGCGTCAAGTGATGAAACCTATGGCGTTGGGACAGATACAGAAACTTCTGATGCCTATATTGGTGCGGTTAAGTACACCAACGATCAGGGGGTTTGGTTCGCCGCACTCTATCAATTTGGTAGTATTTCAGGTCTAGGCGTAAAAGATTCAGACTACGATTCTGCCGATGCTTACTTGGGATACTCGTTTGGTGTCAACACCGTCAACCTGACCTACAGCTACTTTGGAGCTGACGATATTGCAGATTACGACATTAACTTTATCGGTCTAGAATACGCACGTTATATTGGCGATGTGGCCTTCTTTGGTAGTTATAAGTTTAACATGTTAGACGAGGGCGAAGGTGGGCAAGGCGATAACGACGAAGATGAGCTACAGCTCGGTATGCGTTACGCGTTTTAGTCTAAACCAATCCACTTAATATTAGTAAAGCCGAGCATAATCAATGTTCGGCTTTTTAGTTTGTATAACTTATTCGTATCTAAGCGATTGAATCGAGTCCAACCGGATGCATTACTATCGATACCAACTATTCTTCAACATCGAATACAACGTTGTAGTTTTCGGTATAGGTGCAGTTTGGCTGGCGGCTACAAGTGAAGAAGCGTCGGCCTTTGTAATCGCCTTGGCTTGCCAGTTTGATGATCATTGGACTACCACATTTCTTACAGAATCGAACTTCTTTGGATGGTTCAATTAAATCGATGTGGGCTGCCAGTAACCTCTTCAAACGGCTCACTTGGTAGCTGTGCTTAATTGAAGCACCAATCAGAGGTAAACCTGCCGATTTACAGACGTGAATCAGTAGCTTTTCGCGGTCGACTTTCCCTTTATTGAGCTCTTTGCCGTTATCAAGTTCGATGATCACGCGGGGTTCTAGCGTTCGCGGATCGCAAACAACAAAGTCGAAGTAACTACGTGAGATCTTGTTGTTGGCGATAAACCAATTCTTCTTGTTGTTCGTCTTAGCAGGAACAAGCACGTTCGACATGCTGACTTTCGCAAACACTTCCCCATGGTTACCCACAGCGGATTTTAGCGCATTATAGAATGTCGCCTGTTGCGCCGACATCAACGCACCTTTCTTCTGATAAGCGTGGTCTTTGGTGTCATCGTGTTTCACCACATACTTTTGAATAAAGTAAAAGAACACAACCAGAACAATTACAACGATAAAGATATTAGTCATTTTCCAACACAATCAAGTCTGTATAGGGATTAAGAGAGTGGCTAGCGTATGTAGAAAAGCACCAACTGGCAAGCAAAAGAGCGAGAGTTGCCAACCAGAATCACGACCTTTGAGCGCAGTGCCCAATGAGAGGTCGCTCCTTCGCTAGACACACCTCTCCTATTTTGATAATTAAATCATCAATTACACTCTAGATTGATTTAGATCAATTTACCTAGATTTGTGATCAACTAGTCTGAAAAACGTTAGGCAAATGTTAATAAGGAAATTGATATGGAACTTAAACAAGACCCAAGATGTTATACCGACGTATGTGTAGATGGTAAATGGTTCCACTATGACCACTGCGGAACCCAAGCCTACATGTTAAAAGGCGGCGCTTCGGCAGTGATTGAACTTGCTAGTGAACCAGCGACAGAAGGCGAATTGGTGGAAATGCTTCAAGGTGTCGCTAAGTAACTCATTTAGAAAATGTTGATATAGATAAACTCGACATATCGCTAAGTAAACCCCACTTCTCACTCAAATTTTGATATTAGCGATCTCAGAGTGTTCCAGAAGCCATTCTTATCTCACGAAGATCAGAATGGCTTTTTGTTTCCAGATTAGCGATTAACTTTCAGCGATGATGACTTGATTCCTACCCGACTCTTTCGCTTGATATAGTGCATCATCCGCGGCTTTGAGGTACTTTTTGTAAGTATCTTGATTGAGTTGCTCATGAACAATACCAATCGACGCTCCTATCGATGTGGTGAGGTCTAAAGAGCCGGAGTGCGTATCAATGGGTGTTTCAGAAATAGCTAAACGGATAACGTTCAACTGTTGCTCAGGATCAATGGAACCAGACAGCAGCATAACAAACTCTTCACCACCCCAGCGAGCCACTACATCATTTGGGAATAAGTGCTGCTTTACTCGCCTTGCGACTTCCACTAAAACCTCATCACCAATATCATGCCCAAAGGTGTCATTAACGCGCTTAAAGTGGTCAAGATCTAGAATGACGAGACTGATTCCAAACCGTGAAGTATTAAATGGCATTGGCTGAGTTAACAACTGCTCTAGATAGCGTCGGTTGTATAAACCCGTTAGCGCACACGTTGTAGATTGAGTCACAAGCGCTTTATTTTTACTTTGAATGCTGCGAAGCCGAATCGCCAGTAATACAGCACTAATGCTAACCATTATGATCAATGCCACCACGATTCTGTTTCTCAGTTGTTCCTTTTGAAGCAGCAACTCGTTGAGGTCTTTTTCTGTATTGAGTAATTCGTTTTCATTAGCAAGTGTCTGTTTTGCATAGTCTTGTTCTAGCAAGAAAATATCACTCTGCCTTTTATCAAACAATAACGCTTTGTTGCCATGATAATATTGTTTGTAGTAACTCAGTGCAGTATCAAGGTCACCCTGAGATTCGTAATATTCAGCCAGTGTTTTTAAGCCTAGTACCTTCCAACTTCTGCTCCCAACCACTTCAAAGATTGCAAGTGCTCGTTCAAGATCATTCAATATGGCGTCATCTTGATCCAATCCAATGTTAGCTAACGCTCGGTTCAGATAACACTGACCATTTTGAAGTGTGTACTTTTCAATGCCCGTCGAATGAAGGCACTTATTCGTTATTGCTAATGCAGTATTGAAGTTTCCTTCCGAAAGCAACACATCACTATAGGCTCTCAGCAAAAGGATTTTATAGCGATTGCTGACTCTTTCACTATTGAGCGCTTCAGCTTTCTCATAAGCAATACGCCCTTTTACGAAGTCCCCACTACTGAGATGACTGAATGACTCATTGATATAGAGTATTCCAATCGCTTCATCTTCAAGTAGGCCGCTGTCGAAATAGAGCTTTTTGGCTTTCTCGATAATACGCAAAGCCTTCGGCCAATCTTCCAAATAAATGTAGAGTAAGGCCATATTCGACATCAGCTTGCTGTTATAAATATGCTTTGGATACTGCTTACCTAGTTGTAGGCCTTTATGGAAAAAGTACTGTGCATCCTGTAGGTCGTTGCGCACATTATTAATCGCACCAGCCGTGTTATAAGCTTTAACCAGCAACTCATCGTAACGAATCGATTCTGCTATCCCTATCGCTGATCGAATCTGGATTTCAGCAGTTGCGAGCTCCCCTTCTTTCAGATATTCAATCGCAGATTCAACCAATGATTGTGATTTCAACCACTGCATTCCTTCCTGATCTGCTAGCGTTCTGATTTGCTCTAGGTATGCCATAACAGCTTTAGCATCTTGTTGATGTTGCGCGACATTGGACAAGATCATGAGTCGGTAGGCTTGATAAATGGCTAAGTCTTCAGCAGCGCTTAACTTTGGTAGCTTGTTAAGCTCTTTTGAGGCAAAAAGAGGATCACTGCGTGACAACTCGAGGAGATGAATCAGTTTTTTCCCATATTCTGTTTGGGAAAGCTCTTTTTCTGGCGTGTAGACAGAGGTGTCATGGACTTGAGGCTTACTCAAATCAACCTCGTTTAAGGGATACAAAAGATAAAGACCAAGCACGGCACTCATTGTAACAACGAGCAGAAACGATCCTAAAACGTTGTTTTTATTCATATATCAATGCCGTCATAGATTGCATGCTTATCTTAAGGCTCACTTATTGAAATGGGTTATGCAGTATACCCGAGCAATATACAGATTAAAATGTTGTCTATTGGTCGAACTGAGTCGTGTTTTTCTCATTAATTGGAATAATCAGGCGACTTTCTTGATTTAACTCAGACAATCATCCTACAAAAAGGCGTTATAGTGATTTTCCTGTTCCTATAGCCGTGACTTCTAAGGAAAGAGCGGAACCATAATGAGAATTAACAATGACCCAAATTAATGAACAACGTCTTGTCGACCATTTCTGCGATCTTGTGAAAATCGATAGTGAATCACGCAACGAAAAAGCGATTGCTGAAGCGTTGGCTGAACAGCTAGGCGAACTAGGCTTTGACGTACATAAACTGGCTGTTCCAGAAGAAGTATCGAACGGTTTCAACATCTACGCGCGTTTAGATGGCACACTTCCAGGTAGCACAGTATTCAGCTGCCACATGGACACAGTAACCCCAGGTATCGGCATTGAGCCAATCATCGAAGACGGCATCATCCGCTCAAAAGGCAACACAATCCTAGGCGGTGACGATAAATCTGGTATTGCGGCTATCATGGAAGCGGTTCGCGTAATCCAAGCTGAAGGCCAAGCACACAAAACGATTGAAATCGCATTCACAGTATTCGAAGAAGGCGGCCTATTCGGTTCTTTGAACTTCGATATGTCTTACATTCAATCTGAGCACGCAATCGTACTTGATACAGGCGGTCCAATTGGCACTATCGTAAACGCAGCGCCGGGCCAGCAAAAGATTGTTGCTAAAATCAAAGGTCGCCCTGCTCACGCTGGTTTAGCGCCAGAAGAAGGCATCAGCGCAATTCAAGTTGCTGCAGACGCAATCACCAAGATGAACCTACTTCGCATCGATGAAGAAACGACAGCAAACGTTGGTATTGTTGAAGGTGGTCAAGCGACTAACATCGTAATGCCAGAGCTTAAAGTCGTGGCTGAAGCACGCTCTCTAAACGGCGAGAAGCTAACGGCTCAAGTTGAGCACATGATCTCGACATTCGAAGAGAGCGCGAAGCAGTTTGGCGCTGAAGTAGAAATCGAATCGACTCGTGCTTACGATGCATTCGTTATTGCAGATGATCACCCGCATATTCTGTCTATCAAATCGGCATTCGAGAAGCTTGGCGTAACAGCGAACACTAAACGCACTGGCGGCGGTAGCGATGCAAACAACTTCAACGCAAAAGGCCTAACAACAGTTAACCTTTCTACAGGTATGGCGAAAGTTCACACCACTGAAGAGTACATTGCAGTGAAAGACATGGTCGCTATCACTGAGTTTGTTGTGGCTTACGTAACACAATAATCTTACTTGTGAGCTAGATGGTGAAAGCCATTTAGCTCATATCAAAAAGCCGAGTCCACATGTGACTCGGCTTTTTTTGCTTGAACTTAGCTGAAGGCTCGAGCCTAGAAACCCCTACGCTTCCAAAACTGTCCTTCATCTTTTGCTACTAGGTCAAACGTCTTGTCGGCAATGATGTTGCCTTTTAGTTCGACTGTCATGCGCCATTTACCGAGCTTGTTCGAGACAGGTGCCCAGATAGTGTCACCTAAGTAGAAATCCCAGTCATTGTTGCCGACATACTCTTCGCCATCGAACGGTTCGAGCACTTCACCTTTGTCTGTGGTGATGTTTGGGTGATAAATGCAGTAACGGATCTTCTCCCCTTTGGCTTTTTTGATATTCAGGATATAGCCAAACTCTACGTCAATTTCAGCATCAACCGTTGTGGTAAATTCTTGGATTTTTGGAAGATCTTTAGATTTAGAATCCCATGTGGAGTAGATCCCGTAAGAAGTCATGTCGACCACAACAGAGCGCTTTGCCATTTGAATCGTTACCTTGGAGTTGTTCTATTAATTTAATGCTATTTGCCATTCAGCCACGCAAGCACAAGTATAGGGAGCACGAGACTATTCTTGCCAATCTTTCGCCATTCGCTTAATCACTGAAGGTTCAATGTCGTGAATAGTGCCATATTGCTCTCGGCACACTTCAATAACCAAGTCCGCTTTGTATTTAAGTGCAAGCTGGCGATAGGCTTTCATTTCCCACTGTTTGATGAAGGTATTTGAGACCACAACATCCAGACCTTGCTTCAAACCATTTTCAGCCGTGTTCTGACACCACTCATGAGCCTGCTGCAACTGCCTAGGATCGAAACGGTACTCACCTTGTTCATTCACATAATACATGTCCGCCTCGACATGCAATGCATCGTAGGTTTTCGCTTTTGTGGACTTACCCGAACCGGGCAGCCCTCGAATGAGTATTAACTTCATCAATCACTTTACAGGCTAATTTGAAAACATGAGTTTATCTTAATTAATAACGGGGTGCTCTGAAAACTGCTCCTATCCTACCCACTTATACAACTCTCCAAGCATTACCCGAATCGACAAACAACGTGATGATATGCCTTAAAAATCGATGTGTTGCTTCTGATAAAAAAACACAAATAATTTACATCTATCCATTTTGCATATCGACAAGCGTATCAAACTACTATAGATTTAGATGTATAGACGTCTACATATCTAGCTTAGGGAGAAAGCTGTGCCTATTCGCATTCCAGACCAATTGCCAGCATCCGATGTTCTTCGTGAAGAAAACATCTTCGTTATGCCGTTATCAAGAGCATCGACACAGGAAATTCGTCCACTTCGAGTCTTGATCCTCAACCTAATGCCGAAAAAGATTGAAACTGAAACTCAATTTTTACGCCTACTATCGAACAGCCCATTGCAAGTGGATGTCGAACTGCTGCGCATTGATGACCGACCAAGCAAAAACACACCGACTGAACACCTTGATAACTTCTACCGCCAATTTGAAATGGTCAAAGAAAGAAACTTTGATGGATTGATCATCACTGGTGCGCCGCTTGGCTTGGTTCAATTTGAAGATGTTATCTACTGGGATCATTTAAAAACCATCATGGAATGGGCAAACAAACACGTGACTTCAACTCTATACGTATGTTGGGCGGCTCAGGCTGGTTTGAAGTTATTGTATGATTTGCCTAAACGTACTCGTAAAGAGAAGCTATCTGGTGTTTATAACCACGAGATACATAACCCATACCACCCTATTTTACGTGGCTTCGACGATACATTCTTGGCACCGCACTCTCGCTATGCTGACTTCTCTCAGGAGTACTTAGCTGAGCATACCGACCTTGATGTTCTTGCGACTTCTGATGTTGCGGGTGTATATCTAGCGGCGACCAAAGATAAGCGAAACGTGTTTGTAACAGGTCACCCTGAATACGACTCCCATACACTTCACAATGAATACATTCGTGATTTAGGTGAAGGCATGGAGCCTGTTATACCAATCAACTACTACCCGAACAACAATCCAGACAACAAGCCTGTTGCAAGCTGGCGTAGTCATGGGCACTTGTTGTTCTCTAACTGGCTAAACTACTGCGTTTACCAACAAACGCCTTATGATTTGGATCATTTCAGCGAAGAAAATTTCACTAAAGACGATTAAGTTCTTTATTCCGATTCAAAAACACATAAAGCCGTGTTCAGTAGGTTGTTGATAAAACGACGAATTGGACGCGTTTTTTTTATGGTGGTTGAGTCGCATTCCATAATAGATTTAACACTTCAATGGGTTTGATTTCATATGATGGGTTGGTGTTCATAAGGAGCTTCACATGCTTGCCAAGCCGTCATTCTCAAACCCGATTTCGTCATCCCGACCCCGTCCATTATCAAGCGTGGTTCTACTCGCCTTGATTTCGTTGGTCGGTTGCGTCTCTGTTACTGAGGGGCCACCAAAAATTGAAAGTGACCCTATTGCGATGTCTGAATCTCGAATCGAATTAGGTTTGGGCTATATGGGACAAGGCAATATGGTAAGAGCGCGTGAAAATCTTGAGCTCGCAATTAAACACGCACCTAGCTACTACCGTGCTCGGCTTTCAATGGCGCATTACTACGAACAAGTGGGCGAAGTAGACGAAGCGAGAACCACTTACCGCAAAGCGCTCAGTCTCGATTCAAGAAACGGCAATGTATTGAACAACTACGGTACATTCTTGTGTAAACAAGGCGAATACGAACAAGCCGATAAATACTTTAATCGTGCTATCGACCAGCCCTACTACTACTTGGTGTCTGCAAGTTATGAAAATGCCGCGTTTTGCGCATTTAAGGCTGGCAATACCGACCAAGCGAAGTACTACTTCAGCAGAGCGATTGACCACGATCCAAACCGCGTAAAATCGATACTACAGTTATCAAAAATTGAAGTGAGTGACGCCAATTACAATGACGCTCGACTCCGTTTATTCAAATTCCACCAGCGTTATGGCTATCAAATTCCATCGCTTAAAATCTTGGTCGATCTCGAAAACAAAGCAGGTAACAGAGCTCTAGAACAGAAATATCAGAGTAAGTTAGATGAGTTACTTTCTGCTTAGCGTATATGCAAAACACAAAAAACGGGCTTGTTGCATTAACAACAAGCCCGTTCGTAATTTCAGCTTAATATCTTAACTAAGTGTAGCGGCTATTTGAGCGCAATCCACTCTTGTCTTTGCTCGTCGTCCATAAAGGTCCATGCGATAAAGCGACTTACCTTCTGGCCTTGCGACATCTCCACGACTTTTACTTGTTTAGCTCGTAGCTTACCAAGCTCTGAACGAACCATATCAACGTTATCTTTCTTAGAAATCAATGTCGTAAACCACAATACTTGAGTAGCAAAAAGTTGACTCTCTCTTGCCATCTTCATAATGAAAGCGGCTTCGCCACCCGGGCACCAAAGCTCGGCTTTTTGACCACCAAAGTTTAAGGTTGGTTTATCTTGCTTAGTTGATTTATCTAACTTAACTGGCTTCTTGTTCGTTTCTGGCTTGAATGACTGACCTGCTTTCTTAGCACGGTTTGCCGCTAGATTATCCAGTTTACGTTGTGACCCCTTTTCCGCTTCTTCAAGAGAGCTGTGAAATGGAGGGTTGCAAATAGTGACATCGTAACGTTCATTATCTTTAATCACGCCCTTAAAGATAGATTCAGAGTCCGCTTGTAGGCGAGCTCGGATCTTACCTTTTAGATTAGGGTTACTTTCCGCAATGAAGTTCGCTGTTTTGATAGAGACTGAGTCGACATCAGTTCCCGTGCAGCGCCACTTATACTCTGTCGCACCAATGATTGGGTAAATACAGTTTGCACCAACACCAATATCTAGCGCTTTCACAGACGCGTGGTTATAAGGTTCGCCTTGGCCATCGCTATTAAGGATGTCAGCTACTCTGTGAATGTAGTCTGCACGACCAGGAATTGGCGGGCACAAGTAACCTGCAGGAATATCCCAATGTTTAACGCCATAGTGATGCGCCAACAAAGCTTTGTTGAGTAGCTTAACGGCTAATGGATCAGAGAAATTAATGGTGTCTTCACCCACTGGGTTCTTTACCAGATGCTCTTTTAGCTCGGGCAAGGCTGCAACCAACAACTCAAAGTCATAACGGCCAGTGTGCTGGTTTCTTGGGTGTAACCCACCTTGAGGTTTTTCAGCCGAACGTCTTTTCTGGGCTGCGTTCTTGTTAAAAGCCGTTTGATTGAAAGAACCCTTATTCGATGATCCTTTATTTGAACCCGGTTTGCCTTTGCTATCTTTTGCAAAAGGTCGCTTTGCTTTGTTATTGCCCGCACCTTTCGGTGCACTATTCTTGCGGCTTTTATCAGATGTGTTCTTTGTAGAAATACGCTTGTCGCTACCTTCTTTATTTTTATTGTCTTTTGTTTTTACTGATGAAGTGCTGTTTTTCGACAGGCTTAGCGTCGTTCTATTTTGTGATTGGCTCATTGGGCTACTTCTTTAAATCTAAATACATCATGAATAAACGGGCATCCAACTCAAGTTGATGATATTCCGGCTCCATGTGACAGCATAGTTGGTAAAAGGCTTTGTCGTGCTCTTTCTCTTTGATATGCGCCAGTTCGTGTACCACCAGCATTCTCAGCAAAGGTTCTGGTGCATTTTTAAAAACACTGGCGATACGAATCTCATTCTTTGATTTGATCTTTCCACCATGATTCTTGGCAACGTAAGAATGCAGACCCAACGCATTGTTGATTAGGTGTATCTTACCGTCGTAAATCACTTTGCTGATCGGTGGTGTTTTTTTCATGTAGCGATTTTTTATCTCAATCGCATAGTCAAACAGGGCTTTCTCGCTTTTTATTTCATGATTCTTTGGGTAGCGAGCTTCAAACCACGGCACTAATTTTCCCGACTCAACAAGTTGCGTCACAGGATCAAGTATGTGCTTTGGATAGCCTTGAATATAGCGTAAAGAAGGATGCATGCTGGAAGACCGTACAAGTTACACCACGACAATACGTTGTGGTCTTGAAAATTGAGCCGCATAGTGTAACTGATCACACTTTGCTAATCACCTAGGATTCGTTACACTTTAGCGAGATTCACCAAGAGCTAGACTCAAAAAGAGATTGTAAAAATGAAACGTGTTGTATTGTACGTCGCAGACAAATGCCCGCACTGTAAAGATGCTCAAAGGTATTTAGACTCTAAGAAAATTGTTTATCGCCTGACGAATGCAAAGATGCAGCGTGGTCGTAAAGAATTGCAAGCGATGGGTGCTCGTTCTATCCCCGTGCTTAAGATCGGCGATCAAGTGATGGTCGGTTGGAATCAAAAGAACTTCGATAAGATGTACAACTCAAAGAACACTTAACGTGCTCTGAGCCAGTAATACTTCTATACAACAAAGCCCGAATATCCAATCTAGGATACTCGGGCTTTGTTTTTTTATCTTTACTAAAGCACAAGAATTGCATCGCATCAGCCTTTGATTTTGAAAACCATACCGCAATTCACACATTGGTACCTACCTTTAATACCAAAGAAACGATCCATAAACGTTCTGTGTATCCTGACCAACTTTTGCTGTTTACACTCACATTTCATAACCTAAGAACACCATACCATTAAGTATGGCTATTATTGAATACTGAGCTTTATTAGTAAATTATAACCCCTTAATGATTGGTTCTCATTTTGTGATTCAATACGCAAAATAACGTGCAAAGCGTGATGTTAGTTCAATTTACCCCTTATTTTGAACGTTAAAGATTAATCACACATACTGTTTAACGAAATCAATAAAGGTTCGGTCTGCCTTGGACAGATACCCTTCCTTTCTCCACGCCAAAGATAGGTTCAGTTTCACAGGGTCTTTAAATGGCACGCCGACAACATCTTTCTCGTACTCTGTCACTAAGCTGAGTAGTGCGGTAATGGCGAACTCTCGTTTTACAATAGATAGAATCATCGGGAGCAAGTTGGTTTCGAATGCGATTGTCATGTCTAGGTTGTACTTCTTACAAGTCGCATCGATAAAATCACGGTGGAAGTAACCCGATTTGAACATGATCAGCTCTTGAGCAAAAAATTCTTCAAAGGTGATGGATGGTTGCGTGGCCAGTGGGTGATCTTTGCCAACTACGGCTAACATTTCTGAGCTTAACAAGTGGTCAGTTTCAAGATCATCAGGCACGTTTTCATGGTTGATTACGCCAATATCGAGTTCGCCGTTTAACAACATTTCACGAATAGAAGCGGTGCCAGCATCAATCAAGGTCAACTTTAGGTTTGGGTATTGGCTTTTAAATGCCATCACGACTTGGGGGAAAAAGTAGCTCCCCATCATGCTTGGAGCGCCTAAACGAACCTCTCCTTTCTCTAGCCCCTTTAGCTCATTCATCGCGAGCTGAGCATCATCGAACTGCTGGGCGATTCGCTTCGCATGCTCAAACAGTACTTTGCCCTCCTCCGTTAAAGTGACGGATTTATCGCCTCGACGAAACAGAATCAACTCAAGCGTCTGTTCGAGTTTTTTAATAGAAATACTCAATGCAGGCTGAGCGATATGCAGCGCTTTGGCGGCCTGAGTGAAGTTACCAAACTGCGCAACAGCCAGAAAATGTCGAAGTGGTTTTGATTCAAGCATGACGATATATTAAATATATAGAGGTGATATTTTTAATATATTTCTTTAATCACACTTGTGCTGATAACTTGTTCACAAATAGCTTACTAACTCGTGCAGGCACAACGTAAATGTTTGATAAAGGCAGTCCTCAATACAAACGCATCACCCAATCATTGGCGATTGGCTCGTTTATCATTTTCTGTAACCTTTACCTCTTTCAGCCAATCTTGCCGCACATGGCGGAGCACTTCCAAGTTTCGGAAACTCAGATCAACTGGCTGTTTGCCGCGACAACACTTGGGCTTTCCATCAGTTTGGTGCCGTGGGCGATCGCTTCTGAAACCTTTGGGCGAAAACCCATCATTCTGTTCAGCTTATTTGCTATCCCACTAATTGGGCTGAGCATGGTGTTCACGACCACCCTACTACAGCTTGTTATTGCACGAGCATTCATGGGAATAGCGGTCGCTGCTTTTGCAGGCGTGGCGGTTGCCTATATGGTCGAAGAATTATCACCGAAAGCATTCGCAGTCGCGATAGGCGGTTATATTGCGGCAAACTCATTAGGTGGTATTTTCGGGCGTGTATTGGGTGGCTTGATTACGGATTATTTCGATTGGCACGCAACGGTTTTGTTTTTCGTTGTCGGCTCTTTGCTTGGCGCACTCTATATTGCGTATAGCCTGCCTGACCAACAAAACTTCAAACCACAGAAAGGGCTGTTCTTTCACCATAACCGCTCGGTAGTGATGCACTTAAAAAACCGCACACTGTGGCTCGCTATGCTGATTGGTGGTGCTAACTTCGCACTGTTCGTTAACCTCTATTCGGTAATGGGCTTTAGGCTCGTATCTGCGCCTCACTCGGTGCCCGTTGGTTTAGCTTCGCTTATATTCTTATGTTACTTGGCCGGTACGGTAAGCTCTAAGCTCTCCAACAAATGGACACTTCGTTTTGATCCGTTAAACGGTATATTGATGGGCGTGTGCGTTAGCTTAATTGGAATGCTGGTTTCTGCGGTCGATAAAGTCCCGTTCATGTTAGCTGGCTTGTTATTGATTAGTGGCGGTGCGTTCTTTTCCCACACCCTTGCCTACTCTTGGGTGAGTCAAAAAGCACCGAGCGCCAAAGCGACAGCAACGGCACTTTACTTAGTCCACTACTACATCGGCGGCAGTTTAGGTGGCTTCTTACTCCTATATTGCTGGCAACTATTCGGTTGGAATGGCGTGATTGCAGGCGGCTCGATCTTCTATGTCGCGATATTTGCTTGGGTCTACCAGTTGAAACAGCTACAAGTATCGACTTCCAAACTCGCACAAGCATAACTAAGACTGAATTTGTAACTCAATTATTGCTTTTGATTAACGTCCGTTCTGATATCCTACGCAAAATTTCATTTCGGAACCTGTTATGTCGAACACTCAAAGCACAGATCTTCAAACCATCCACGACCAAGTAAAACAGTGGTTAGACGATGTCGTTATTGGCCTAAACCTGTGTCCATTCGCAGCTAAGCCACAACGTAATAAGCAAATTAAGATCTTTGTGAGTGAAGCGAATACGGAAGAAGCGTTGCTGGAAGACATCATGACGCATTTTGTAGAGTTAGATAACACACCGGTTGCCGAGTTAGAGACGACGTTGGTGGTTGTACCTAACATGCTGCAAGATTTTTTCGACTACAACATGTTCATTGATTGGATTGAAGCCCTGATCAAACAAGAAGATTGGGAAGGTACTTATCAAGTGGCCACCTTCCATCCAGACTATTGCTTTGGTGGTGCGGATCCAGAAGACGATGAAAATCTGACTAACCGCTCTCCGTATCCGGTTTACCATTTGATTCGTGAAGCGAGTATGGAAAAAGTGTTGAAGCACTACCCTAACCCTGAAGCGATTCCTGATACCAACATCGCGAGAGTTGAGTCTTTAACGCCAGAAGAACGCCGTAAACTGTTCCCTTACTTGTTTAGCTAATAGTTCAGTTAATCGCTCATATTCCTGAGCGCTCTTGATGATATGGACGAGAAATAAACTGATCTCGTCCATTTTGTTTCGCAATGTACAGGCATTCATCGGCAACTTTGATGAGCTTATCTAACGCCGACATCCTTTCCCCTTTGGTATCCCCTGTACTCAACTCAAAATGACACGCGCCGATTGATATAGTGACTGGCTTTCTATCAAGGGTGATTTTCTTCATCTCTTTTAAAAGAGTCATGAACTTATCTTCAACATAACTTGGTGTTTTATTGGGATACCAAAGAATGAACTCTTCACCGCCAAAACGCGCCACAAACTCACCCTTTTGAGTGTTATTGTTCAGCACGCTCGCCACTTTCTTTAATACAACATCGCCCATTTGGTGACCGTAAATGTCGTTAACCTGTTTAAAGAAGTCGATGTCGACAACCGCCAAGGTTCCCTTTCCTAAAGAGCCTTTTAACTGCTCGACTTCCGCATTCAACGTTTTAAACAAGCAACGTCTATTTGGCAAATGTGTCAAAGGATCGTACATAGCTTGGTACTCTAACTTCTCATTGAGCTCTTTGAGTTTTCGTTCTTGTTGTCTTCTAACCAGTTCCACTTCGATCCATGAGGCCATTAGCCTCATCACGTCGACATCGAACTCTTTGAACTCGCGATGATAGGGTGCTGGGCTTGAAAAGTTTAAGGTGCCATAAAGCTCGTCATTAACGAAAATCGGGATGCCAATATAAGACTCTAAACCAAAAGACTGGTAAGCGGGATGCGTCGCATACTTATCGTGTTTGCCACAATGCTCAATGCAGATAGGGCCAATCGATTTACAGGTAATTTCGCAATAGGTCGAACGATAATCGAAGGTGTCGCCAGTGTTGAGTTCAACCCCTTCTGGCGTAACACAGTGCTCGACTAAATAAGAATTGCCATCGACTTTAGATAAAATACCGATATCAAGGTTGAAGCGTTCAAGCCCCATGATAAGCAGCTGAGCGATCTGAATATCGAAGCCCTTCCGGTAATCATTGGTGATTTGATACAAGCGACGTATAACAATTTCGCTTTCACTAGCTTGGTTCATAACAGGGATTCCACTACTGCAGAAGTTAATGGCAACATCAACATTTGGTATATTTAGAAGAGTAAAGGGTAATAAAACATAATAATCAATTGGTTTGTATGCAAAATACCTCATTGGTCCAATGAATAAAAGTCGACTTCTTCGACTTTGCGTTAGCACCCTATTCCCGCCTTTGTTAAAATGCCCCATTAACGAAACAGAATGGATAGGAATATGAACCTTTCTCAACTAAGCCAAGAAATCTACGATCACCTTTACCGCGACATTGAAGAGTTCCGCAGCACTTTTGATCTGCCTGTTGCTGCTCCTGAAACAATGGACGAAAAAGGCGATACGCTACACACATCTCTAGCGATCGAAGAACTAACAGAACTTGCAGAAGCTGACTCTAAAATCGAACAAGCGGACGCTATTGTAGACAGCGTTTATGTTTTGATGGGACGTTTGGTTCACCTTGGTCAAGCTAAGGTAGAAGACAACCTAGCAATCAGCTACCTGATCGACCTACTGTTGAATGTTTCTAAAAACCGCTCAATCGATTTCCTACCTTGCTGGGATGAAGTGCACTCAAGCAACATGAGTAAAGTGTGCCGTAACGAAACAGAATACGCAGAAACTGAAGCTTTCTATGCTGAGCAGAACATCAAACTGATGGCGGTTCAAAAAGGCGAATACATCATCGCTAAGTGTGCGGAAGATTTCGTATCTGAAGGTAAAACAGTTCGCCAAGGTAAAGTATTAAAATCTGTACATTACCGTCCTGCGAACCTTGAGCCTCTAACGGCTTAAGCCAGGTTAAGACTGGTTGTTTAATGCGACCAACGGACTAAAATAGCAAACGCCACGTTTAAATAACGTGGCGTTTTATTATCTATTAGGGAACTTTGGCTGTGTTAATTGTCGCCGTGTGTTAGAAGCCGAGCGCTATACCAGTCGCGCCATGTGGTAAGCCGCCACATATTCGCCATTTCTGAAAGCGAACCCTGCGGACTCTCCTTCAATCACGAAACCAAACTTCTTATACAGGCTGATCGCTCTTTCGTTATCGGTATATACCGTAAGCTCCAGTCGTTTGATGTTAATCCAGTTATCACACAAGTCGATTGCTGTTGCGAGTAGCTGACTGCCGACACCTTTGCCTAATACATCGTCTTTGACACCCATACCAAATGAAGCAACATGACGTCTTCTTGGATTCACACACACTTCCATTCCCAAGTTGCCAACAATCTCATCGTCGATCATCGCGACATACGAATACACATTATCAGGCATATTAGAGATTCGTTTTTGCCAGCTTTCCAGCGATGGGTTTGGGAGTTGCAGCGTACCAGTATAAGCATTAGTGCATTCGTAAACTTCTTTGATTCCCTTTGCATCTGAAGGTTCAGACCGTCTCACTATAATACTCATCGCAACTCCTAATATTTCTTCGCTAAATATGAAATACATCCTCAATGTGCACCTAAACACACTAACAAATAGTAAATATTTAACAATAGGTTAGATGAACTTATTTTATTGGGCTTAGTTGATACTGAGTAAACGACCTCGTTCGATATCTTGCTCAAGTACCTCTGGTGTCAAGTCGCCATGTCCATGGTGGTCATGATTATGGTGATGCCCATGATCGTGTCCGTGGGAATGACCTTGATGTTCATTTGCTCTTTGAACCAACTTATCTGAGTCCAAATAGGTGTCAGTTAAATCAGCACAATAATCTTCAGTCCATAAGCGACGAGCCTCTTCATCACTCATGATTTGCTCGGCTTTAGGGCCCAACTTGTCCATGTAGAACATCCCTAACTCCTCTCCTTCCACATTGGCGTGGTTGATAAGGTTCATGAAAGCAGGTTCTTGGTTTTCATCAGAGAGATAACCATTTTTGTAACACACGGTTAGGCCAATAATATCATCACCAAGTTTCTCTAGTGCAGGGTTGAAATGATTGTGACTGTGATTATGTTCGGCAGCCGCGACAAGCATTGGAGTAAGTAAAACACATGCGATAGCCAATAATTTAATAGTGTTATTCATGGATAGACCTTCTAAATTTGATCGAACAATTTGATTAGTTGTTTGGCTTAACTTCTGGTGAGATGAGCGGATGGGAACATCAGGAATATTTCAGCCTGAGCCCCTCTTCATCTCACGACAAATAATCAATATGATTAGATAACGAGGCTCGATATAACGAGCGTTCTGGAGACAAGAATCACTTATCAACCACGATTCTTGCTGGCGCGATGGTGTAAGCCATCTGCTTCATCTCCCACTCCCCCTTGGCTTCCAATGCAAGCGCTAATGCTTGTGCCTCTTCGCATACCTTCGCTGGTTTTCCGTCAGCCCAGAATGAAGGACCCGAGGTGTATCCACACATAACAGAAAAAGCATGTTGGCCATCCTTTATTGTGTATTCCGTCATAATGCCGCCACCTTCACCGTGCGTTATTTTTAGTGAGCCTTCATCGGCAACATGCATTGCATCGGAAGGGTTCGGTTTGACGTACGTTGTGTAGGTGCCGCCATCTGACATGTATTGGTTGTCGTACATGGTGTAGCCTTCTTTTTCTGAAGGTAAGGTCAGTTCGTAGTTAGGATCAATGTCCGCTAATCGTTCTGAGTTATTCGTCGCACCAGGTTGATAGTTGTGAGCATTTGATTGTCCGTTAGCGAAAACAGACCCTGCCACTAAAGAAAGGATAACGACCGCTAAAATTGATTTTTTCATAATGAACTCCAGATATTCTAAGCAAAGATGTTGCTAGCAATGATTTTTATGATTGTGTAAGAGAATGAGCTGCTTCCTAACTTTTTAGGATGTGAGGGCAATATCAGCCCTCACTACAAATACCCTATTTGTTGTTGGTTCCTGCTCCTTCACCAGGCTCAGTTGGACGGCTTACCGATTTGCGCTCGAGGTTGTGGTGAGCACGCACTCTATCCATGTATTCTTGCTTGGTGTTCATACCTTGCTTCATTGCTTCTGGTACTTGTTCAGCTGGGATCACGATGTCACGGTCGACTGGCCATTCAGTTAACAGCTCTGGGTGGTAGCCTTCTGGGTAGTACAGTTTTGGATCCAACTCTAAATCACGAATCTCTTGCTCTTGTATGTCTTCACGGCTGTTTTTCGGCAGCGGGATTCTAAAGTCAGACCCATCGGCCATATCAAATTGTGGCGCTCGCGCATTCGGGAAATCAGGTAAAATACCTTCACGAACCCACGCATTATCTTTAGTCATGTTAACGACAATGCCATCTGGCGCACCGAAGTGGTAAGGCCCTTGCCAATGGTGGCGAACCTCTGCAACGGTTTCCTCATTAAGATATGGGGCGAATGTCATGTGCGTTGTCATGAACAAACGCGGTTGTACTTCATTCGCCACATAACCCGCCGCGTACGCTGGTGTATGGTGAGTATCAACGGTGTAACGTGCTAAGAATGGCGGCACACCTTGAATAATCGAAGACACACCAAACGTTTCGGTTTGCAGCTCGGTAATGAACAAGTCTGCGCCTTTTGCGTATTTCAAATCCAACTCGGTTGGGCGACCGTCTCCTGTCCAAACAAACGAAAGTACTCGACCGTCATCTTGAGTCCAATTTAAGCGATAGCCAGACGCGCCATCTTTTGCGTGACTGCGTCGCCAGTGAATCACTTCCACATTGTCTTGGTCATAGATAACGCCACCGTCGTCGCGAAAATCAAACTCGTGTACCACTATGTCGTTGCCTGATGGGAACACATCAAATGCATCGGTGTGCCAGTTCAACATTTGCTGCATGCCTTCAATCATATGACGAGTGCCATATTCTGGAGTCGCACCACTCGGACCATAAATGTTAAGCGGCTTTTCCCAGCGACCATTCCAACCACCAAATTGATACAGGTAAGGTAACGAGCCGTAATGGTCTACGTGTAAGTGAGTAATGAAGATATGGTCGAGTTCATTCATCGCGACACCCGCCGCTACGTAGTTCGCAATTGATCCTTCACCTAAATCAAAGACAAAGTTAGAGCCGTTACCCAATTCTACGTATATCGAGGTGTTTGCTTGGCCTGGGCGAATCATTGGTGATGTCCCCATGAACGTGACACGCATTTCATCCGGTTGAACTTCTTCAGTGCGTGGGAACCAGTTTGCGCCCGACACCATGTGATCGCCATAAGGTGCAATGCCCTCAAACATCAAGCCTTCTTTCCAACCTGAATTGGTTTCTTTGCGATAATCACCATTATTTACACCGCCCATTAATACAGAAAGCACTTCTTCTTCTGAAGAGTACAAGTTCCCCTTAGGTTGGGTGCTCAGATACTCTTCAAGAGTTTCACCCTCGTGATATTCAAATTTCTCGAGTTTTTGAAGATCAGAGTTAGTCTGCTTGGTGTTGTATTGCATCATTGGGTCAGCAGCAAAAGCGGTTGTCGTGATGATCATTGCTGTAGAGATGATTGATAATTTTGCGAAAGTTCTCATAGTTTCACCTATCGGTCTGAGTATTTATTAAATGAATGAAGTTCCTTCCTCACTCCGATGCAAACAAGTTTATTAATAAACAGAACCTTGATATATAGTGTAAACTTTACTTAAAACCTCCATTTCATTTATGAATTAGCAAGGGTTCCACAATGATTTGGATGAGTGGCAACAAGAATAGAGGGAACTGAATTTGGACCTTAATCTACTGACGACATTTTTGGCCGTTTACAAACACAGCTCTATCACCGTGGCATCAGAACAGCTCGATATTTCTCAACCCGCGGTAAGCGCAGCTATAAAGAGACTCGAAGGTGTTGTGGGGAAAACTTTATTTGTGAGAGAAGGACGAGGTATCGCGCCTACTGGTGCAGCAGTATCACTCGCTAATAAGATAGAAGATCCATTGAACATCATTGGAACGGTTGAGCAGCAAAAGAATGACCTTAAAGTCTATTGCACAGAGAGCTTGCTTCATTTCGTTAGCCAGGTTGAAGGCGTAAGATTTACGGAAGCGCCACTCGAAGAGGAAGAACTGTTTGATGCACTTACTGCACAAAAAGTGGATATCGTCATTGATGTACTTTCGAGTAAGAAACACTCATTGATTGAAGAAACCATCGTCGATGAGGAACCCGTTTGTCTGACTCGAATCAACCACCCTCGAATTGGTGAGACACTAAGTAAAGAAGAGTATTTCCAAGAGGAGCATATTGCGCTCAAGATCAAACGTGCCAACATGAACACAGTCGAGTTTTTATCAGAGAGCGATATCGAGCCGAGAAAAGTCAGAATTGAAACCAGCTCAATTTCAAGCATGCTGATTTTGGCAAGCACGACAGATTATATCGCCGCTTCTACTCGTTCTTTTGCAGAAATGCTCGCACCAGCGCTTGGCTTACGCGTTCACCCTATCCCCATCAAATTAAGACCGATCACGTTTCGAATGCTCTATCACCGCCGCTACGCTAACGACGAACAACACATCAAAACCCGCGAAGCAATCAAATCAGCATTAAGAAAACATAAATGAAACTGAGGTTTTAACTAAAGTTAACCCTATTAATATAAATTTAGTTTAATCACATACTCTCCAGCAAGTTAATTCAATAGAACGACACTGGAGAATCCATGAAAAAGCTTAACCTTATTGCTCTACCACTTACGTTACTCAGCAGCACAGCGTTTGCGACTTCGACTCAAGTTTACATCGAACAAAACGTTGCCTCTAATGCTGCTGATAACGGTGTCTACACCACAGAAGCTGGCGCATTAATCGATACCTCAGAAAATGGACAAGTTTATATAGGTTTTGATGACCAGGGTTGGTTGGCTGCGGGTTATGGCCACGACTTTCACATCAGCGAGTCCTTCACGTTCAACCTATACGGTGAACTCGGTAAATGGGACAACGGTGAAGAGTTATTAATCGAAGGTATTATCGATTATCAAGTGAACGATAATTTCAATGTATTCAGTGGATTGGGATATAACCAGTCAGGCCAAGTACTCGAGAATGTAAGCGACACCACGATTAATACCAATAAGTTCATCGCCGGTGCGGGGTACTCACTCGCCGGTTGGGATTTAGCTTACCAATACACTCACGAAAACAGTGATGGATCCAATGGCGGGTTTACCCATGACGGTGACAATGTCTATTTTCATCAAGGTGACTACCGTACCAATGAACACGAAGTCGTTCTCTCTAAGAGTATCGACGACTGGACACCCTACGTGAAATACACTTATTTCAACACCAACGAAGGTGATCTTTACTTGAACGGCCAATCGACGGGCCCGATCGACAACGACAGCATCATCACACTTGGTTTGTCTTACGACTTCTAAACATCTCAGATTCAATTCTCATAGGCAGATGGATTTGCCCACCTTTTGAGGGCACTACTATGAAAATGACTCCTCAACGTAACAAAGTCATTAATATCGCTGCAGCGATCAGTATCGTTTTGTTTTCCGCGATTCCCACCTACGCTAGTGCTGATCACTTAGATGTCCATTATCTAGAATCGAGTTATCTAGAAACCAGATTTCTAGACTCCTCCTTCTTCGAATTCATGACACCAGATTTTGGTCAGGGGTATCTTAACGATGAGATTAAAGAAAACCCTACTCTGGAATAAATCGCCAACACATGACAAAACGTAAAAGACCAGAAACTCACGCTTCTGGTCTTCTTATATAGTTCTTATTTTCTATATAACTATCATCTTCTTATAGAGCTTTACTCAGTGATTAAGACTGCGTTTCTGAGTCACTTTTCTCTAGACTGATGACATTCAAAGCCACGAATGCAGACACTAAAAAAGACACCACACTCGCCAAAAAGTGTGGTGTCTTGGTTATTACTTTAAAACTAGTTAACTAACGTTAGTTAAGATTAGTTAGCTGGACGCCAAACGCCCCATTTGTCGTTTTCGTAGGTCGCCTTAGGATTTTCACCACCCTGAACCCACCATTGTGCTTTCCACGACTGGTTCGAGTAAGTCACTACCTCACCGCCAAGATAAGTTGCTGATGAATCCCAAGAGCCTGGGTCAGGTGTCGGATCAGGATCCGGCGTTGGATCTGGGTCTGGTGTTACACCACCGTCATCAGCAATCACTTCGAATGTGAAGGTTTCAACACTTTCGCTTTCAATTGAGCTCGCAATGAACGACAGAGTTTCGTTCGCTGTAATCGCAGTCGTATCTACAACAATTGAAGCCGTGCCGTTGTTTTGAATGCTAACTGCAGAACCTTGAGTCTGTGTTAGGTTTGCTGCTTCGCTCGTTGCAATCACAACTTTATCGCCAGCATTAACAACATTGTCACTCTTCACTAATTCGTAGATGTCACCTTTTAGTGGCTCTACACCACCTTCGCCACCATCAATCAGCGTTAACTGACCAGAAGCACGGCTATCTTTTGAGTTAAAGAAGTTACGTGAAGGATCGTTTTGGAAGTACATGTAGTGCTGCATTTCAGCATGCCAGTCGCCGATGAAGATCGCACCGTCTTTAAACTCTTCGTGCCAGCCGTTGATTTCAGAAGCTAGCAGACGAGCCCAGTCATTCACGTTGCTCGCATCAATAACGATGTCGAAGCTACGCGCTACTTCACCGTACTTGTTGATGATGTCGTACTTAACCGTATCACCAATTTCTGGCGTACCAAACTGGTCAGAAACAAACAGGTCGCCACGGACTAGATCAGGTTGAGGCGTAGGATCTGGTGGAGGAGTTGTTCCCCCCGCGATTGTGATGTCTGAACAGTTGTAGAAACCTTCACCTGCTGCATCGTCACGTTGCCAACGTACATATAGAATTGCGTCGCCAGAGCGGTCTGAAGGAATCGTTACGTTAATACGGTATTTACCACCACTTACAGGAACATTCCCAACTTCTTGGATAAGATCTAAATCACCCCACGCTAGGCCTTTGCTCAGGTCGGCGTTTGGTTTTGTTAGGTAGAACTCCCAGAATGACGGGTTGTGTGGTGCAGTCGCGTTGAATACATATTCAAATGTACCAGTGCTTAGCTCGGTGCGAGTCCAACCAGTATGAGGTGCACCCATGCCACGTTTTTGCGAATCATTGGCATAACACAAAGTGCCGTCTGGAATCGCAGCCTTTACAGCATTGATATTGTTGAAATCTTGGATATTTTTCGCATATTCATTACGTTGAACGAACGGATATGACCCTGAAATATCTTTTGCTTGAGCACATGCCGCATTTGGTGGCGTACCTGACCAAACTCCGCCCTGCTCGTAACACGTATTCTGACGTGCACTTGGAAATTCAGACCAACCATGAGCGTTTGCCACTGACGGCACACTCGATAGCATAGCCATACCTACTGCTACTTTTAGTATATTATTATTTATTGTTGTCACTTTCCCACTCTCTATTATTTTACCCTACACACAAGACCAACTGGTCAACAACCAATCAATATTGCAGTTCGAGGGTTTATAGTTTTTGTTTAAAGAACAACGAAAAATATATACGTCAATCTTATCAATAACAGCGGGTTTTATATTGATAGGAATCAGAGTCACACAACTCATAGAAATGCGTTGTCGATAGGTGATGTTGCTTCGAATTATGAGATTTCAGTATTCTGTGTTGATTGAGGGAACATTATTCAAAATGAATAAAAAAGCGACTTTATGATTAAGCCGCTTTGGGGATATACAGGAAGTTAAATAGTGAGAAGAGCATTAATAACGGCTATTCATGCCCATACGGTGTGACATGTCATCGTCCATGCGACCGCCCTTCCAGCCTCTGCCACCTAAAAGGTTTAGAACGTCGCGTGCGTTGTAGCCTTCACCACCAAAGAAATCGTTAGATACATCATTTCTCAACAATTGAATGGTGGATGCCAGCTCAGCATCGAGATCTTGTGGATCAGCAAACAACGCCAATGCAATTTGTTGTTGGCGCTTGCTCAGCTCTTTAGAACTCGTTTCAACTTGTCCGATAGAGAAGAAGTCACGGCTTCCGTAGCTCTTTACCATCTTTGCAGATAGCAGCTTAATCACCTTTTTGATTCTTCGTCTTTGGATGTATCTAAACATATTTGATCCCTTTACTAGCTCGTCTTTAACCCAATAATCAGCTGAACCAGATGACCTTTTTAGCAAATACTCTTTCTAGCCAAACGCCCTCTCTAACCAAACAGCAGATAGGTTTGATTATCGACTGAGATACTTTTGACTTCGGTATTGAACACCGATTCTAGTCGTTCTGGAGTAAGCACTTGATCAGCTGTACCTGATGCTTGAAGTACGCCTTTATCGAGCAGCAACACCTGGTCGGCGTGTCTTAAGGTGCGATTCAGGTCGTGGTTGGCCATGATCACGGTAATACCCTTCTCCGCCACTCGTTCAATAAGCTTGTACAATAAGGCTTCTTGAGCAATATCCAGCGGAGCTGCGGGTTCATCGAGGATCAATAGCTTTGCGTAAGGATTAAGCGTCGGCCAAATTTGCAAGCATATTCCCGCCAAACGGACGCGTTGCCATTCACCACCAGACAGTGTCTGAATTGAGCGATGAAGTTTGTCTGTGATGTCCAACATCTGGCTTATCTCTTCCAAAGCTACGTTGATTTCAATATCAAGACCATGCGACGAACTTGGCAGTGACAAAGCAAGGTATTGGAACACTTCTAAGTTGAAAGCAGGTCTTGCGCTTTGACACAAGTAAGCGCGATGCAGAGATAAATCTTGTAGAGACAGTTCCGACAAATCCTGCCCGTCGATCTTTATATCGCCTTTGTAGCCATCACCAACGCCAGATATCGCTTCTAGTAAGGTACTTTTACCGCTGCCATTCGGGCCGATAACGTGAGTCACCTGCCCTTGCTTGAGCTCAAATGATAGTGGTAATAAACGAGCGCCGACGCTCAGGCTCTTAATTTGAATCATGATTTTTAATTAACATCCAAATAAAGATAGGCGCACCGATACTGGTGGTCATCACACCCAAAGGCAGTTCTGCAGAATCGAGTAATGTACGCGCGCAAATATCAGCAAACACCAACAATGCAGCGCCAGCAACGGCAGATAAAGGAAGAAGGTATCGGTTATCGGTACCAATCGCTAAACGCAATAAGTGTGGCACAACCAAGCCAACAAAGCTGATTACGCCGCCTAATGCCACCGCGCAACCGACTAAAATAGACACAGCGAAGATTAAGCGCCAACGCAGTTTAGGCACGTTCACACCCAGTTGCGCAGCATGAGTCTCGCCAATCATCAACTTATCCAACTTGCTACCTTGCAGGCACAGCCAAATAATCACGGGAATCATGACTAACGTGAGCGAGTGTTGATACCAAGTGACGCCACCCAAGCTGCCCATCAGCCAGTACATCAATAAACGTAGACTGAGGTCATCACTAAAATAGAACGCCCATGTCACCATCGCGCCAGAAAGAATACCTAACGCTACCCCCACCAGCAGTAATTTAGCCGTGGTGAGTCGCATCGTTTTTACCATGCTCACCAGA
Organism: Vibrio splendidus 12E03; assembly: GCF_000272105.2. Classification (GTDB taxonomy): domain Bacteria; phylum Pseudomonadota; class Gammaproteobacteria; order Enterobacterales; family Vibrionaceae; genus Vibrio; species Vibrio splendidus_I. The sequence goes on along the minus strand of NZ_AJZD02000328.1, from coordinate 13,022 downwards.
ATCACGGTGAAACAGAGCGAACCTAAAACGGCGGCAATCATGAACAGTTCTGGAGTCGGAGCAAACGGCAAGAAGAACAGTACAATCACCATCGCCAAGCTTGCGCCACCAGAAATGCCAAGCACACCAGGTTCTGCTAATACGTTACCCAATAAGACTTGTAAGCTTGCGCCAGATACGGCTAACCCAGCCCCGATAGCAATCGCTGCTAATAATCGAGGTAAGCGTAAATCAATCAGTAGTTTTTGTTCTAACGTGGACAATGTGCCCAGAGGTGAAATGAAAAGATCGCCAACCATTAGGTAAATCGCACTCAGCGCGACAAGCAGTGCTGCCATCAAATAAATGGCTCGGGTCCATTTGCGCTGTTTTTGGTGAAGAAGTTGTTGGAAATCCATATCAAGCTACTTTGAAAATGTTCGCGTAACCTTACCTGTATCCCCAAATAAACTCAAGGCTCACACCGTAATGTGAACCTTGATATTTCAACCAGTTGAGAGGCTGTTTTGAACAAACGAAACAACGTCTAAGTATTAATCGTAAACCAACTGACCATGGTCGAATCGAGTTTCAACTTCGCACACCATTAAGGCAGCTCGTTGACCGATAGCAACGTTTCGATTCGGGAACACCACGGCTTCGTTTTCATTCTTCGCCATTAATGGCTTATCACCATCATGACCGAACACTTCACCGTGTTTGAACGCCGTAAAGTTCTCAACGGCATCAGAGAACATGAAATCAAAGTCATCGTGCAAACGAACTATGGTTCGGCTTACGCGATAAGTAATGGTTTTCTTTGGTAAATGCTCTGGTTCTATTTCAGCAATCAGATTGCGCATCGCCAAATCGAAAGCAGTAAGCTTATCAAGCTGGTTCTCACCAATTCTTGCTACCTGCCCTAACTCCATTGTCAGTGCTTGCGCTTCAAAGTTTTCAGCGCTGTACCAGCTGAAGGTGCTCGTTGGCGCATTCGACAACAACACAGCTTCAACGTGAGCACTGTTGATAAAATCGAACAAGGCCTTGCTACGTACTTCGTGGCGAACCTTCGGGCTCACGGCAAAAGAGTAATGCTTAGATAAACGGATTGCACAGTGCAGGTCTAAATGCCAGCGAGTGGCAGGTACCGTTTCTTTGTAAAACTCCGTAACCAAGTACTTTAGATTCTTCGCGATATCCACTTCTCGATTACTCTCGTGCTGCTTCTCATCAAACAGACGATTCATATTCACATCAAGAAAACGAGTATGCGCGTTGGTCGCTTCAGGGTGCGCGATGATGAACAAACATCTTGCTGTCACCACTTGGAAGCCAGTTTCAATATCCTCAATGAGCTTATCAATCAGCTCCATTGGTGAGGTTTCGTCGCCATGAACACCGGTTGAAAAGATGATGTTCTTGGTTTCGGAATTATACTCCGCGGGAATCACTTCCAATACACCGCGTTGATGAAGCTTAATTTGAACACCGTTACTCAGTACGGTCTGTCCTGCAACCACTTCTTGCTCAAGATCTAGGCTGTCAAAAAGAAATGATTGGCGAAAGAGGGTCTTCGTCATGCGCTACTCCTTAATTGCACGGCCGTATGTTAATAAATTGTACATAGAAATTGTGTTGCTAGGATCGCACTTATCAATAGAAACTCCGTTATCACTCACAAATACTACCCATATATTTTTATATTACCTGCTGACTTTACTAACCGACATCTGTTCCAAATAACTTTCTCTATTTAAAGCAACTTTTGGCTGTCTCAGCTTTTCTCAAGTCATGTCAGCAAGATAAGAGCCACGTAAGCTAACACAGCTCTTACCTGCCATGAACAGATTGAGATCAATTAATCTTCCTGATCGAGCAATCTTTCAAATTCATCGATTTGAACTTTGACCATGTCGATGCTTTGTTGCCAAAAATCAGCTTGAGTCAGGTCCATTCCTAAGTGCTTTTGAACGACTTCTTCCGCCATCATGCTGCCCGTATCACGAAGCAACGAAACGTAATCGCTGTAGAACTGCTCACCTTTCGCATCGCGCTGAGCGTAAACACCTTTACTGAACAGATAACCGAACAGGTATGGATAGTTATAAAAGCTCACTTGAGAGATGCTGAAGTGCAGCTTGCTCGCCCAGAAGTAAGGGTCAGCTTCTGTCATTGCCTCGCCGTACCACTCTTTCCAAGTGCTTTCCATCAGGTCACATAATTGTTGAGCCGTCAGTTCACCTTTTTCACGCTGCTCGTAAAATGCTTTTTCAAATTCAAAACGTACTGGAATGTTGACCATTAAAGCCAATGAAGAAGAAAGCTCTTCCCATAGCATCTCAAGTTTCTCGTTACGTGTTTGGGCTTGCGTTAACAAGTGATCACGAACGATATTTTCAGCAAAAATAGAAGCCGTTTCTGCAAGTGTCATTGGGTAGCGTGTCTTACACAACGGCATGTCTTTCATTACCCAGTTGTGGAACGCGTGGCCCAGCTCGTGTGCCAATGTCATTAGGTCAGAGCGGCTGCCACTCCACGTCATGAACACAAGCGGCGTGCGTGTCGCAGCAAATTTAGTGCAGTACGCACCTAGGCGTTTGTTCGCAGCAGGCGCGGCATCAATCCAACCGTTCTCAACCATTAAGGCGACAAAATCAGCCATCTCTGGATTGACTTCAGCGAAGGCCGTTTTAATCACTTCGATCGCTTCGTCAAATGGATAAACCTTAGACTCACTGTCACCCAGCGGCGGCATCGCGGCTAAATGGTTCCAAGGCTTCATTTCATCTAAGCCGTGAACTCTTGCCATCAACAGACCCGCCTTTTGGCCTACTGCGCGATTGGCTTTCGCTACCGACATCATGGTGTCTAGGGTTTCTGGAACAATTCGGCTGCCATGTAGGCTTGGATCTAAGAAATGTACGTCGCTTATTTTTGAACGCTTTTTGTTTTCAGTCAGGCGCCAACCTGCAAGCGCATTTAGAATCGAAGCAAATGACTCTTGGTGTGTCTTCATGGCACCTTGAACCGCGCGCCATGCAGGCTCTTGTTTGTCGAATTCGCTTCCGTACAACAAGCTCGCCGCTTGAGAAAAACCAAGCGCTTCTTCTTCACCATCAAGTTTTAGCGACAGTTTCAAATTGCCCGTTAGATTGTCGTATAAACGCCCCCATGCATCACGGCCATCGACTTTCATTGCTGCTAAAAGCTGCTCTTCAGCCACGCTGAGTCGGCTACTTGATAACTTACGTGAGCTTTCAATCGCGAAGCGTTGGCCTGCAACATCGGCACTCTCGTGCTCTAAAACCGCATCAATAAACTCTGGTTCAGCGTGAATCAGCGTGTCTTCATAAGGGCTAAACGCTTGAGACATTTCAGAGTTAAGCTTTGCAACACGGCCAAGCAACGCTTTAGCTTCTGTGTGGGTCGCGTCTACCGAAGCGTGGCAGTTAGCAAAGGTATTAATTGTGCTCAGTAACGTGCCTGCCGCTTCTGAGGTCTGGATTGCGTTTTGCATTGCCAGAATGATGTGACGCTTTTCAACATGCAGGTACAAGAGTTCGATACACTGTTGAATCAGTTCAATGTCTTGTTCAATTTTTGCATCATCAAGATCGCGATAAGCAATGCTTAGATCCCAACTCGGTGTTGTCATGACTAAATTCCTTTCACGTAGGTAGTAGTGCCAATTTGGCACAGCGGTTATCGACACCGCTTTATACTTCTAATACTTTGTCTATTTACAGATCTAACTAGATGTTAATTCTTAAAACTGTGTTTTTTGAACACTCAGAGAACAGGCAGGCCTATCGCTTTGACGCTAATAAAGCTCTGTGCAAACTGAGTGACTTGAATATGGGTTATTGATGCATTCTCTATCGATAACTTCGAGTACAAGCTCGGATTTTTCCAATCAATATCAAGGCAATGCGCCAATAACATTCGAATAACGCCACCATGAGTAACCAGCAATAAATTGTCACTTGGGTTATTCAAAAGTTGCGACCAAGCTTGAGTTACTCTGTCGTGGAAGCTCTGTAAACTTTCCGCACCAGTCAGTTGATGATTTGCAGGGTCTTGCCAAAAGGTGTCTAGCATCGCCCACTTATCTTCAAGTTCATCAAATGCGATGCCGTCCACTTCACCAAAGTTCATTTCTTGAAATTCTGGTGCAACTGACAAAGGTACCGACACGCGTTCTGAATAAAGGGTTGCTAGGTCGCTGCAGCGTCTTAATGGCGAGGTAACCACACCATCAAAAGCCACACCGTGTTGCACCAAGGCTTCACATATTTGTTGTTGAAGTTCTGGATTCACCAACACGTCAGATAAACCATTCAGTGCAGCTTTCCCTTCAACCTTGCCATGCCTCAGCAAATAGATATTTTTGGTTGTTCCATTGACCATGTGTGCGACCTAGATTTGAGTATAAAGCGAATGATTAGATGGTTTTAAGTGCAGTGGCAATCCTGCGGCTATCAACGTAACTCGTTCGACAACGCGAGCCAATGCTTGGTTCATTCGCCCCGCATTGTCGACAAACAAGCGCGACATTTTACCCAGAGGTACCACACCTAAACCGACTTCGTTAGAGACCATGATGATGTGTGCTGGGCTTTGCTCTACGCTTTTGACCAAGGCTTCAACCACTGCTTCCACTTGTTCATTAGTCGCGTCATCACCCAGTTCAAAGATGATGTTGTTCAACCACAATGTTAGGCAGTCGATCAGCACCACATCATCTTGATCAAAAGACTGCAGTTTCGAGACTAACTCGACGGGTACTTCATGCTCAATCCACTGCTCGCCACGACGTTGTTGATGGTGCGTGATTCGTTCTCGCATTTCATCATCAAGATATGTCGCTGTCGCAATATAATTGAGGCGTCCATTTGAACATGCTTCAAACGCACATAATGCTTGTTGCTCTGCAAAACTCGACTTGCCAGAACGAGCCCCCCCCAATACCAAATGGCTGTTTCGCTGGCTTGCTTGATTAATTTGATTAGCTTGAAAAGTTTGATTGGTGTTCGTCATAGGAAGCCGTTATAGAAAGCCATTGTAAAATGCAGTAATGAATACAAGGTAAGTCAGCAGCTCCATTAACTGTTGAGCCGCCCCCAAGCAGTCGCCAGTAAAGCCACCAATACGAGCCGTTAACCACTTTTTGAAACCTGTTCTGAACAGATAGGCGACGACAGATAAAACCAAAGCGAATTCAAGACCAAACCACAGGGTAGGTAGCACGCCTACAAGCAATAAGAAGACAAGTTCCCCTTTAGTTTGCTTGTTGGCCAAAGGCTTACTTTTACTGGTATCTAAATCGCTAACATAAGGCATGTCGTAAATCAGCGATGCAGCAATCGCTCGGCTAAAGGTATAACTAGTCACGATAACCATAAACAATCCAGTCAAGCTGACGAGCTCATGCAGCAGAACCCACTTACCAAGTAACGCCATGATCAGCGCAGACGCACCATATGTACCAATTCGGCTGTCTTTCATAATGGTCAAACGGCGTTCTAAGGTCATGCCGCCGCCAATACCATCCGCCATATCGGTTAAGCCGTCTTCATGAAAAGCACCAGTGAGCATCAAGCTAAAACTCATCATTAAAAAGATCGCCACCGCACTCGGCAATATGGCATCAAGTAGCAAGAACAAACCGCCACACAACACACCAAGTAACAAACCAACCGTTGGAAAGTAGCGACCAGAACGATTCATTCGCTCTGTTGAATAAGGCGTATCCTTCGGCATTGGCAAACGAGAAAAGAAGCCCATCGCCAACGAAAAAAGTTCCCATTGGTATGTGATACTATCTTTCAACGATCTTTCTGGTGCGTCACTCATTAAACCGTGACTCCTGCACTTTCGAAGCTCGCCATATTGTTATAGAACTCCGCTGCCGCTCGGATGATTGGCATAGCTAAAGCTGCGCCCGTGCCCTCGCCCAACCTCAGCCCAAGATCAAGCAACGGTTCAGCATCTAGCAGTTCTAATAGGATTTTGTGCCCCGGCTCTTCAGAGCGATGCGCGAAGATCATGTAGTCACGGCAATTCGGTTCAATTAAGGTCGCGACATACGCAGCGACTGAAACGATAAAACCATCGACCAATACTGGAGTTCTGTTTTGATAAGCGCCAAGGAAAGCACCGACCATTTGCACTATTTCGTAACCACCGACTTGAGCTAAAACCGATTTAGGATCGAGTCCTTTACAGCGAGCAACACCTTGCTCAACCACAGCGACTTTTCGTGCTAACTGCTCGTTATTGATACCCGTGCCTAGGCCAACACATTCAACTGCAGACCGATTCGATAATGCACTTAAAATCGCTGATGCGCTGCTGGTATTACCGATTCCCATTTCACCAAACATTATGATATTCGTGCCATTCGAAATGGTTCTAGATACAAGTTCTGTTCCCAGTTCAATCCCACGTTCAACCGTTTCTAAACTCATTGCCGCTTCGTTGGCAAAGTTATTGGTTCGCGTACCTAAGCGCTGAGAAATCAACATGTCGCTGTCAGATTCAACAGGCAACAAAATCCCAGTATCCACGACTGTAATATCAACGTTGTTTATCGCACAGAAGCAATTGATCGCCGCGCCACCGCTTAAGAAGTTCAACACCATCTGTTGTGTGACGGCGCTTGGAGCAATACTCACGCCTTCGTCAGCAATGCCATGGTCGCCAGCAAAAATGATGATACTTGGCTTGTTCAATTCAATGTGTTCGACCGCAGCTTCTTTACCTTGGCTCTGAATCAATGCCAGTTGATGTGCGACTTTTTCGAGTAAGCCAAGCGCACCGAGTGGCTTGGTTTTTTTGTCAATTCTGTGTTGGATGTACTGCGAGTATTGAGTATCTAACATAGTTTTTATAAACGCTTATTCTGGGTACGGTTTAGTTAGGAAAGCTATTTAGGGCGTGCTACAGAGAACACATTAGAAAGCGTCGCGTATTCACCACCGCCCAGTCGAGATAAAGGATCAAGTGCTAGTGCATCAATCTTAAGACGTTCACTCTCTTTATCGATCACATCTTCGGAAATGTACACTGTTTCGACTTGAGCAAAGATAAGGCTTTGTGGCACCTCTCCGACTTCTTTTACTTCGTATAATGTGCAACCAAAAGCGACCGAGCACGCTTTCACTCTCGGTAAAGAAAAGCCCTCAAACTCAACCAGCTCAATATTATTAGCGGTTACTTCAGAGTCACCGTGATCGAGTGTGGCTGCTGTCGCCGTCATTGTTTCTGCAGAGCTCGAAGAAGCAATGTGAATCACCAGCTTACCCGTTTCAAGGGCATTACGAGTAGTATCTTTGATTTCGCCTGATGGCTTCTTTCCGACCGATAACATCAATAGCGGCGGATTGCTGGAAACAGGTGTGAAATAAGAGAAAGGCGCTAGGTTGTACTCTTGGTTAGAAGATTCCGTCAATGCCCACGCAATAGGGCGAGGAACAACGGTTTGTGTCATCAGGTGATAAATCTGAGTGGGAGCAAGAGTATCAAGCTTGAAGTTCATAGCACGTCCTTGGTCTATGTGAATTACGACTCAGTTTACGTGTTAAGAAGAGTCGTATCTATGGCTAAGTACTAGAAACCGCAGAGAGTGTTCTTAATTTAGACAGATCACGTTGGTTTTTTCTCAAATTGACAATCAAATTGACGAACCCTATAACGCCAACAATCCTGATAACAGATTTATCAATAACTTACATTTTGGCATCGTTTATGCTTTATCTAAAGTACTTATTAATCTCTCCATTGATAAGTACCCATACAGTGAATTCCCACAACACTGACGCTACATAAAGAAACACAAGCGATAGAAATACTCAACGAACAGCGATTTAGGAGGTGTAATGATTCCGAACTCAAGTAAAAGAAAGCCAAATAAATCAAGTAAGAAAACCAGCAAAAAGGTAAGGAAAATCCCACTGTCCTTCACCTAGTAAGCAGCAAAGCAAGTAACAAAGCCCGTCGCCCAGCGGGCTTTGTTATGTTTAACGCTTAACTTAAGTTTCAATCCGCATTTATCTTTACCACCGCCATTATGTTTCAAACCAAACGAAATGAAATCTTTTCCAAAAACCGGTCACTCTCCACACACGACTGAGTACTCGTTTAACAAACTTTTATTCGCTTAACATTCAAACACTGTTTATATTAAACAAGCACTTGTGGAGTGAAGAAGGGATTAAAATGAGCATTTCTGGAGACAAAACATCGGTCGTGGTGGCTGGTGCAACCGGGTTAATTGGTCATCATGTGATGAAGTTGCTCATCGATGAACCCGCCGTTGATCATATCTATGCCCTATCTCGCCGAGCGTTAGATTCACAGTTTGATTCCAACAAGCTCCACACACTCATTCACAGCGACCTGCAAGTTACCAGTTGGGATCACACGAATGCGACGCCTAATCTTGGCGTTATCTGCTTAGGTACGACTAAGAAAAAGGCAGGATCAAAAGAAGCGCTTCGCAAAATCGATGTGGAACTGGTTAGCCAAGTCGCACAGTCGATGAAGTTTCTTGGGGTTCAACGCGTAGCGGTCGTTTCTAGCTATGGCGCTTCACCAGATTCCTATTCGCACTACCTTCGCTGTAAAGGACAAATGGAACAAAATTTAAAACGTATTGGCTTCAAGCAGCTTTTCATCGCACGCCCTGGGCCTCTGGTGGGTGAGCGTGATGAACCTAGAGCTGATGAAAAACTCCTGCAAAGTGTCTTTCCTCTGCTGTCTCCATTTATGCTTGGTAAGTTCAAAAACCTGCGCCCTATTCAGTCGGAAGACGTAGCCAAAGCAATATTGTTCCGGTTATTCGAAAATAATTTCCAAAATATCGAAATTTACTCGTCAAGTGACATGCTCAATTTATTGGCAAAATATCGCTAAAAAGCTCACCTATTCATCACAATGTTGAATATCCACCCATCCTATTGAGTGGATATTACTAATCGTTCTAATAAATTACTTTTCCTTATTTTACGTTTTGTTACAGGTCGCTACTGTATCTAACAGTATTTGCGCCCATATATCTAAGCGCCCTATCGATTTAAAGAAATTCATAAGGAAAACAAATGTCATTTTCAGCTATCGCTGCCTTAGCGGTATTCACTGGTATCCTCTTTTTTCTCTACGGACAGCAGAAAAAAGAAAACACACTTTCTCGCCTCGTTTTACTCGGTTTAGTATTTGGTAGCGCATTTGGTCTTGGTCTACAGCTGCTATTTGGTGAAGGCAATCCCATCATCAAAGAGACGCTAGACTGGGTAAACATCGTTGGTCGTGGTTACGTTGGATTGCTTAAAATGGTAATCATGCCATTAGTCTTGGTTTCAATGATTGCGGCTGTAGTGAAGCTTGAAAAAGGCGGTTCACTGGGCAAGATTTCTGGTATCACTATTTCAGTATTACTCGCAACAACAGCGATCTCTGCGATTGTTGGTATTGCAGTGGCTCAAGCATTCGGCCTTTCTGCTGAAGGCTTAACAGAGGGCGCGCGCGAAACAGCTCGTATTGCAACACTAGAAAGCCGCATGGGAAGTGTTTCAGACCTAACCATTCCACAAATGCTGGTTAGTTTCATTCCGACCAACCCGTTTGCAGATCTAACGGGCGCTCGCTCTACGTCTATCATTGCGGTTGTTATCTTCGGCGTTCTAACAGGTATTGCTGCTCGTAAAGTAATGGCTGAGAAAGAAGAGCTAGAATCACCGATCCGTACTTTCGTTGACGCTGCGCAATCTATCGTTATGCGCTTAGTTAAGATGATTATGGCACTCACGCCATACGGCATCGCTGCGTTAATGGCGAAAGTTGTAGCAACATCAAGTGCTTCTGACATCCTAAGCTTACTGGGTTTCATCGTTGCTTCTTACGTCGCAATCATCCTGATGTTTGTTGTCCACGGTGTGTTGGTCTCTTTTGTTGGTGTAAACCCGAAAGAGTACTTCCAAAAAATCTGGCCGGTCCTAACGTTCGCTTTCACTTCACGTAGTTCTGCTGCAACGATTCCACTGAACGTTGAAGCTCAAATCACTAAGCTAAATGTGCCACCAGCGATTGCTAACCTATCTGCTACTTTCGGTGCGACGATTGGTCAGAATGGTTGTGCGGGTATCTACCCTGCAATGCTAGCAGTCATGGTTGCGCCTACGGTTGGTATCGACCCAATGGACATCAACTTCATTCTGTCTCTAATTGCTATCATTACAGTGAGCTCATTCGGTATCGCGGGTGTGGGTGGCGGTGCAACATTCGCGGCACTTATCGTGCTACCCGCTATGGGGCTTCCAGTAACGATTGCAGCACTGCTTATCTCTATCGAACCACTTATCGATATGGCACGTACAGCGCTTAACGTATCTGGTGCAATGACAGCGGGTACGATCACAAGTCGCCTATTGGGTAAGAAAGACAAGCAACAGGATCTAGAACAAGCGAACGCTTAATGGATTCATTAACTTGAGTCTCTTTAAACAAAAAAACCGATGCACATGCATCGGTTTTTTATTATTTGTCGTTTCTAGCTTCAGTTACTTCACAAGCAACAGCGCTTAGAGCACTCGTTGGATCACTTTTTCGGCGAGCGATTCATCGTCATCTTCACTCAATCCGCTGATGCCAATTGCGCCAATCACCCGCCCCTTTATCTCAATGGGAATACCGCCTTTAAAGCCAGTGATCTTTGAGTCGGTCCAGTAACTTAAGTCTTTACCAGTTTCTCTCGCCCAAAAACCTAAGTTACCACTTGGCTGCCTGTCTCTTGCAGACGTATAAGCTTTGTTCTGTGCTAACAACCCTGCTTGTACGCTCACATTATCCATGCGAATAAACGCCAATAACTCTCCGTGCGTATCACACACGCTCACCGCAATTGCTTGTTGATGATGCTCAGCAATATCGAGTGCGCTAGACACCAACTGTTGTGCGATCTTTTGATTCAACATGTTCATTCCTTATGGCAGTGCTTGACCACGTGAGTACACGTATAAGTTGTACCACTCTTCACGAGACAGACTTATCTGAGTCGCTACTGATGAAGCTTTGATTCGCTCTAGGTTTGTGGTGCCAATAACAGGTTGGATACGAGCAGGGTGACGAAGCAAAAATGCCAACACAATCGCTTCACTTTCTACCCCATATTGGTTCGCTAACTGAGCCACGTAGTGCGCCGTTTTTTTCACGTTTTCATGTTCTGAATACAAACCTTGCTCAGCAAATCGACCTTGTGCCAAACAGCCCCAAGCTTGCAGTTGGATGTTATTCATTTGGCAATGCTCTAGCGTGCCTGCGGCGAAGTCTGATTGATGGTGCCCTTGCGAGTTAATCATCACCCCATCGTTCAACCAATCCAATTTGGCTAAGCTCATCTCAACTTGATTCGCGACGATAGGTTGCCCAAGCGCAAATTGCAGGTACTGAATTTGATGGCTGTTCATGTTCGACACACCAAAATAATCGACCTTACCTTGCGCTTTTAAGTTCTCTAACGTTCTTGCTAGCTCATCGAGTTCCATCAAAGGATCAGGGCGATGTAATAACAGCACATCGAGCTTCTCAGTATTCAATCGGTTGAGAATACCGTCTACCGATTGGCTTACCCAATCTGCCGAGAAATCATAACGACCAACATTGCCCTCGCCTTCAAAACGAATCCCACACTTAGATTGAATGAACATCTGTTCACGCAGATCAGGCGCTTGTTGTAATGCTTGACCAAAGGCTTGCTCAGCTTTGCTGAAGGTATAGATGTCCGCATGGTCGAATAAATTAATACCCGATTCTAATGCTGTGTTGATTACGCTTCGTGTTTGAGCAACATCCGCACTCGTCACTGCATTATCATTCCAGCCACCACCTAACCCCATGCAGCCATAGGCAACTTGCCCAACATTCGGCAGATGGTTTGATAATGGAATACTCTTTTTGTCATTCGTTTTGTTTGTAGATTCAATGCTGTTCGTCATATCGATTCTCACTTAGAAGATTTGCTGACCAGAAATATGCCTCTATCATATTGTTCTTTTTAAAAAACAGAATATGCTAGTTACGAAATGATTGTTTGATATGACGAACAATAGATTGGTAGGAATGCGCGAATGAACGAACACAAAAGAATAGAACGACTGATCCTGTTTGTAGAGCTTGCTCAGCAACTTAACTTTACCAAGGCAGCTGAAAAACTCGGTATCTCTAAGAGCTACCTTTCTGAGCAGATCAAACGTTTAGAAAACGACTTACAATGCCCGCTTTTGGTCAGAACCACGCGCAGTGTTCGTTTAACCCAAGAAGGCGAACGCGCGTTACAACAAGGCTTAACGATTCGCTCACAAGTCTTACAGCTTGAACGCAGTGTTTCTGAGCAACACGACATCGTAAAAGGTCTATTACGCCTCACCGCGCCAAAGATGTTTACTGAGGTATATCTATTCGATATCTGCCAACAGTTTAGGCAACAATACCCTGAGATCCGCTTCGAGATAAACAGTAGCTACACCAACTTTAATCTCAACCAAGATGATATCGATATCGCGTTTCGCGCCACCAATACGCCACCTGACAACATGGTGGCGAAACACTTGATTAGCTATCAGCATGATTTAGTCGCGACTTCCGGCTATCTTGATCAATTTGGCCGCCCCAACAATGCCAACGACTTAAATGACCATCAATGCTTAGCAACGCTGCACCAAACCGAGTGGCCTTTAAAATCGGCAAATATTGATGTGTCCGGCTGGCTTTCAAGTAATGACAACCACTTACTTAAGCAACAAGCTATGGCAGGCAGTGGCATCATCCGTATCGCAAGTTATTACGTCGCAAAAGAGGTCGAGCTTGGAGAATTAGAGCGAGTGCTGCCTGATGAATGCCTGCAACAAGGCAACAGTATTTACCTTTTCTATCCGCAAGTTATTTATCCTGCAAAGAAACACCAAGTGTTCGTTAAATTTGTTCAGCATTACTTTGAAAACTTGAGAGCTTTATAATTTGGTAGTTTGGTAGTTTGGTAGTTTGGT
>NZ_AJZD02000327.1:23557-23824 GCF_000272105.2 Vibrio splendidus 12E03 | reverse complement strand
TCATCAAGATATTGCACATCATCGTTATCTACAACGTACGTCCATTCGCCATCATCGGTTATGGTCAACATACCTAACGCGGTATCATTGGTCGAACCTTCTGGATTAAACGTTCCGTTAGGTTCAAAGGCCGCAACATCATTGGCATCTACATCAGTAATCGTCAGTGTTCCCGTCGCCATCAAGTCATTGCTTTCAGGATCGACATCGACATCTTCCGTCACCTCCCCCATATCAGAGTCACCTTCTCCAACGGTGATCTCCGAT
>NZ_AJZD02000327.1:23474-23547 GCF_000272105.2 Vibrio splendidus 12E03 | reverse complement strand
TTCAGGATCGACATCGACATCTTCCGTCACTTCACCCATGTCAGAATCACCTTCACCAACAGTAATCTCAGAC
>NZ_AJZD02000327.1:0-23464 GCF_000272105.2 Vibrio splendidus 12E03 | reverse complement strand
GGTCAACATACCTAACGCGGTATCATTGGTTGAGCCTTCAGGATTAAACACACCGTTTGGTTGAAAAGCAGCGACGTCGTTATCGTCGACATCGGTGATCGTTAGTGTCCCAGAAGTAATTAAGTTGTTGCTCTCTTGGTCAACATTAACATCCTCAGTCACTTCACCAGTGTCTGAATCACCTTCACCTACGGTTATATCAGATGGGTCATCGGCACCGTTAATAGTGATGATCACCTCACTCGTAGTACCGTCACTTGCTGTCACAGTATAAACTTCAGTAACGAACTCATCGTCATCCAAGTACTGAACGTCATCGTTGTTAACTAGGTAAGTCCAAGCACCATCAGGGTCGATGCTCAATACACCTAGCTGTGATTCGTTTGTTGAACCTACGAGGTTAAACTCACCGTCAGCTGAAAAAGTAGGAGTGTCGCTGTCTACATCTGTAATCACAATCTGACCGGATGTCACTAATTGATTGGTGGTTTCATCTACATCAATGTCCTCAGTCACACTGCCCGAGTCATCAGTAGCCACAGCTGCATCATCAGTACCAATTATCGTTACTGTAATGACTTGTTCGCCTCCATCGGAGGTTTGTACTGTCGTCGAGTCTTGAATTTGCTCACCATCCGCAAGCTCATCATAAGGACTGTTGGCCACGAAGGTCCAAGTACCATCTTCGTTTATAACAAAAGTACCGAGATCATTATCCCCAGCGACCTCTTTAACAATAAAGGTAACGTCTGGGTCTTCACTCGTTAAAGCGCCCCCAGTTTCAATAGGTTCATCCTGCTCAAACTCAATAACATTAGTTTCACCTGAAATAAGCGCAAAGGCGATAATATCAAAAAGAGCAAGACTTTGAGTTTCCGACAGACCTTGAGACTCAAACCCGTCAGTTTCAAAATTTGTGGCAGCTTGAGTTTCAGCCCCAGTACGTTCAATTCTACCGCTGTTGGTCAAACTAGAGCCTTCCTCACCAGCGGCAGTATCAAACTCATCTCCTAGTTCCGTTGGATCAAATCCTTCTTCAATAGCACGCTGAACTTGAGCGATCGCGTCATCAGTATCTAGCACATTTTGTTGGCCCTGGTTATCTACAAAACGTGCAGAAACACTTGGCAAATTTTCTTCACTAGTATCAAAACTGATAATTACGTCGCTGGCCGCTGGTTGTTCGCCCGGAGACAAACGTCTAACTTGGCCTTGAGCGTCGAGCACTACACTCCCACTAGCAAGACCTAGTATATTTAGGTTGATATTTCCCATATCCATATTCCCACTTCTGCCCAGAACACGCCAAACGCGGAATCAATCCCACCCTGCGCTGTGGCTATTTCCTACAATAAATCTAGTAGTGGTACTATTGATAATCAACTCACTAAAAGTTGGTAAACCTGTTACTTTTTAAATTAGTCAATGGCAATAGCGACTTACATTCAAAAAAAAACCAACAAACTTCGCATTTTTTTGCAAATGTCCTAAGCTTCGTTTAATACCCTTCTCTCAATTCAGCGGTAAACGTAGGTTGGGAAACGGATGAGACATTGAAAGTAGAAGGAGAGCTACTTTGAAATTGTTTAAATTATCCATTATGTGTTGCTTAGTTGCTTCAACACCACTCACCGCTCAAACTCTGGAACAGTCTGTTGCTATTACTTTGGCGACGAATCCAGAGATAAAAAGCATCTTCAACGAATATGTGAGCGTGAAAAAACGTAATGATGCCTCTGGAGGAGCGTACAAGCCCAGCATCGACCTTGATGCTGGTATTGGTTACGAAGGCATAAACCCTGCACCAAATAACGGCCCCGATACGGATCTAACACGAAAGGAAGCGACGATTTCCCTCACTCAATTGCTGTGGGATGGTTCTGCGACGCTGAACGACATTGATCGTACCGCCGCAGAAGCCGAGTCGGTACGTTTGCAATTGATCGCGGATGCCGAAGACAAAGCGCTGGAGGTAACACAAATCTATCTAGATGCAGTGAAAGCCACTGAAGTGCTGGCACTGTCAGAAAGTAATCTTTCAATACACAAGAAAATTTATAAAGACATAAAGAAACGAGCGAATTCAGGCATAGGTTCGACAGCTGATGTATCGCAGGTAGAAGCTAGGATTGCGAAGGCTCATGGTAATTTGTTGGCCGCACAGAATAATTTGATCGATACCCACACCCAGTTTAGACGAGTGGTGGGTCAAGAACCCCTAGGCTTAATTTACCCAAGAGCCGATATTTCTAAAATTCCTTTGTCGTTAACTGACGCCATTGTTGATGCATTAGACCAACACCCAGTGATCAAAGTTGCAAACGCAGATGTCGATTCAGCCCACTTCCAATACAAACAATCAAAGGGCGTGAACTACCCTACCTTCTCCATCGAGGCTTCTCAGTCGTGGCGTGATGATGCAGGTGGCGATGAAGGCTCAAGTCAAGAGACCCTCGCGATGCTACGCATGCGATATAACTTGTACAACGGCGGAACAGACAGTGCTAATTCAGAAGCTGCGGCATACCAACTGAACAAAGCAAAAGATCTGAGAGATCGCGCTTATCGACAAGTGGAAGAAGGTCTTCGCCTCTCATGGAGTGCATTGGATCTAACGTTACAACAAAAGAACTTCTTATCAGATCATGTTGATTCAGCTTCGGAAACCGTTATCGCATATGAAAAACAATACCGAATAGGTAAGCGTACTCTACTTGACTTGCTCAACACTGAGAACGAACTGTTTGAAGCCCGTAAAGATTACCTCGATGCGCATTACTCCGAGCAGTACGCTAAGTACCGTGTGATGAACGCTACAGGTTCTTTATTGAACGCTCTACTGGTCGACATTCCAGAAGAGTGGACTACGCCCGTGGAATATTAATGATGAAAATACCTTACTTATTACTTCCCGTGTTAACGATGACTTTACTTGCCTGTTCGAACCAGCAGGAAGAGACCTATATCGAGACACCTGAAGCAGAACAGATTGCAGACCTTCAAGACGATGATAGAGATGGTGTGGTGAACGCTCGTGATATCTGTCCAGGTACGCCTGAGACATCACAAGTCGACAATGATGGTTGTGGAGAAACGATTCGTGCGGAAGAAGTCAGACAGCTAAAAATACTCTTTGCTCATGACTCATTTGAAGTGAACCCAATCTTCTCAGACCAGATCAGCACGATGGCAGAGTTTCTTGAAACCTACAAAAGTGCATCGATTGAAATACAAGGCTATGCGAGTAAAGTGGGCTCCAACGAGTACAACTTAGACCTTTCAAAAAAACGAGCAAACAATGTTCAAGACGAGTTACTGTCGAATGGTATCGAACCAGAACGTGTGAGAATTGTCGGCTATGGTGAAGAACGATTAGAAAACGATGGTGATGACCCTACTTCACACGCACTAAACCGTAAGGTAACAGCGACAGTAGTTGGGTTAAGTGAGCAAATCGTAGAAGAATGGACCATTTTTACCACGCTAGAAAAATAGCGTGACATTGTCACTGAAAGTGTAACGTGGGTTATCTTACAAAGATTGCTTAGCTACAAGATCAATAAAGCCGTGATAGGGTTGCCTATCACGGCTTTT
Source organism: Vibrio splendidus 12E03 (assembly GCF_000272105.2). GTDB lineage: Bacteria > Pseudomonadota > Gammaproteobacteria > Enterobacterales > Vibrionaceae > Vibrio > Vibrio splendidus_I. The sequence goes on along the minus strand of NZ_AJZD02000327.1, from coordinate 19,870 downwards.
TGTTCTTTGTAACCACTGAATCTCGGGAATGACTCAGTGGCTCTTCTTGCTACACAGGAATCGGCTCGATCGTTAACCGAACCAATTACCGATTATAGTTTTACTTCTTGGTGCTTAGTTTTCGGTAGAGAAATACTTAGCAGGAAGTAACCTAAGATAGCTGCTGTCGTAGATCCCATTAGGATGCCTAATCGAGCTAGCGTATCAAAATCTGCGTTCGTTGGACCAAATGCCAATGAAGAGATGAAGATAGACATCGTAAAGCCAATACCACACAACACAGAGACCGCGAAGATGTTCATGAAGTTCACACCTTCAGGAAGCTTAGCTACGCCCGTTTTCACAGCACCCCAGCTGAATAGGAATATACCCAGTGGCTTACCAACCAATAGACCCATAGCAATACCAAGCGGTAGCATGCCTGTAAGGTTTGAAATTGAGATGCCTTCCAGTGAGATACCTGCGTTTGCAAATGCGAAGATTGGCAAGATTGCAAAAGCGACGTATGGGTGCAGAGCATGTTCTAGATGTTTCAGCGGAGAATGTTCTCCTTTATTACCTTTCAGTGGGATAGCAAAACCAATGACTACACCAGCCAATGTTGCGTGAACACCAGACTTCAATACAGCGAACCACAGGATCGCGCCAACAATCAGGTAAACGCTTAGTTTAGTAACATGCTTGTTGTTTAGCATGAACAACACACCAGTCGCGATGAAGCCAACTGTAAGTGCAAGCGTTGATAGGTCGCCTGAGTAGAACAGTGCAATGATAACAACAACACCTAAGTCATCGATAATTGCTAGTGCTAGTAGGAATACCTTCAAGCTTACCGGTACACGGTTACCAAGAAGAGCCATGATACCCAATGCGAATGCGATATCCGTTGCAGCCGGGATAGCCCAACCTTGAAGCGCTTCAGGGTTACTTGAGTTAAATAGCACGTAAATAAGTGCAGGAGCTAGCATACCACCTACAGCTGCGATAGCTGGGAAGATTGCCGTCTCTTTAGACTTTAATGCGCCTTCTAAAAGTTCGCGCTTAACTTCTAAGCCGATTAGAAGGAAGAAGACAGCCATTAAGCCATCGTTAATCCAGTGAGACACAGACATACCAAGAACGTAACTGTGAAGTACACCTTGGTACATTTCGTTCAGTGGTGAGTTTGCTACAAACATTGCGATCGCCGCAGCGATGACTAGGATGATGCCGCCAGCAGATTCCAATTTAAAGAAGTCACGGATGACGTCGGTCATGATTTCGCCCTTATATTTATTATTTAAATAAACGAATAACAAAGAATAACAAAGAATAACAAAGAATAACCCAGAGTTTATATCCAAGCTTTATTGATAGATAATCACTTCTTCGGATGTTTAACTTCGGTTTTTCCTACAAATACTAAACAATACGTCGTATATTCCATAATGTTGTTATGCATCATAAAATAAGTATAGATGAGATCACCAAGGCTGTATGCACAAATAATTCGAGTCTGGTATGAATAGAAAACATAAAAAAAGGCTATCAAATGATAGCCTTAGGTGTTTTTTAGTAACCTGTTAACTGCATAAAGCCTGTTGCTTCATGGCTTCCACTCGCCATAATCGGCCCTTCCCAATATGGTATGACAAAAGGTAGCCACATATCCCTACGTTTGATACGTGTCGTGAGGTTGATATTGTGTTGAGGCACATTAATAATCCATTGCAGTGGCATTCTTCTACCATTCAGTAGCGTCGTATTCTGCAAAGGCTTGATAGAAATATCGGAGTCCGTGAGCTGATACACTTTGCCAGAACGAGTGGCTAATGTTCCGAATACATAAGGCAGCTGTTGATTATGGCGGTAGCGGTTAATACTCAGCGCTGTACCATCATCAAGATTAAATACGAACCAATCCCAACCTTGTTGACCCACTCCAAGTAAGCCACTACCCCACTCTTTATGCACCCAAGCAGTGCCTTCGACTTCCTTGGCAACGCCATCCAGATTCAACACGCCACTTAGAGACAAGAACGGAGCGCTGAAATTATAAGACGCAACTGGTAATAAATCGTGCTTTTTCTGATAGCCATTATCGCCGTTGAGTACATATGGCCCTTTTGCAATAGTGTCGAGCTCAAGTCCAAAAGTGTCAGTTTGCACTTGAAGACGGCCTGGAAATGGTGTGTTGCCGAGTGCACGCCAGTTCCAGTTATCAATCCAAAGTCTGAATGGACGGTTAGTCATCCCCGCTTGGCCAATGCCGCCACGAGCCATACGCTGTTCTTTCCATACTTTGGACTTAGAAGAGACCACTACATTTGAGATATAGACTTGAGGGCTTTGCCACCCAGGAGTTTCACGTTCGTCCGTTGCAATACGGAAAAAGCTCCACTGTACCGAATAGTCTTTGCCATCGTCGCCTTTTAAAGACGCAAAATAATGCCACCACTCATGTTGAAACTCTGGGTGGAACTTAAAATCTTGTGGTAGCGAAACATTTCGGTCTGGTAACACTGGCTCAAACACATTGAAATGTTCACTAACCAATACCGAGTTAACCTCGTTAACCCCCTTCTCACCAACGTCAACAAAATAAGAGTAGTACGCCCAGACACCTAAAATAGTACCAAAGAAACCAATCAGTAATAGAGATGAAACAAATCGGTGTCTGAGTTTCGTTGAGCCATTTCGTTGAAGCATCTTAAAGCGCATCCCTCAATGATTTCATCGGGGTGTTCCGAATCATTCTCATCACTGGTAAAGCACCAGCTAACATCAATGCTGCCATAGCCCACGCAAATGTCTGTAAATAGTCCCAAGGAATCACTTGTAACTCGAGTGACCACCCAAAAGACTGCTTAATAACGATATCAACAATCAAGCTTGCTAACGCTAAACCGAGCGGAATCGCAATCAAGGAAGAAATAAGTCCAAACACAAACAGCTGCAAACTACCTGTCAGAATCAGCTCTTTTGCCGAGACACCTAAACAGCGCTGCAGCGAAATATGCCTTTGTCGAGACACTTCACCCGCCACGGTTGCGAAAAAGATACCGAAGACTGCAATTACCAATGTGATGTTGCCCAATGTATCAGCAATCGCGAACGTTCTATCAAACACACGCATTGCTTGGCTGTGAATATTGTTGTTATCAAAAACCCGCTCAGAACCAAGCCTAAATACACTTTCTAATCGGCTGCGAATTCCAACTGAATTGACATCATCTTTGAGTATCACGCCAAGGCCTACATTACCGCGCCCTGCAAATCCATACAGCCAGTTTCGATGTGACATCATGACTTGATGATAAGGGTTACCATAATCGTAATATACACCGACAACTTGCCAACCAGAGCCGAGGCTATCATAGAGGTCAATGTAATCGCCTGGGCGAATCCCCAACTTGAGAGACATCGATTCACTGATCAACACACCTTTAGAGTGATGTAAGTGGTACCAGTAATTCGGAATGCCTAATTTTATCGTCAGCGCTTCTAGTTCGCCTTCAGAAGGGCCAGTACTGACCACCTGAATACTGCCGACTGGAGACGCAACATCTTTCTCCCAACGCCACCAAACCGAATCCACTTCAGGTTGGTCTGACAGCCAGTTACTCATACGAGCAGCGGCATTGTTGGTTGGGTAGATATAAAGATCTGCGGCCAGGCGCTGTGTTAACCATTTATCAGTAGTATCTCTAAAGCTACCAACCATGGTTTCTACCCCAATATTGGCTGTTAAGGCCAACATAAAGGCCATCGTCGCCACGCCACGGTAGCTCATGCTTGAAGCGGCATCAGCAAAGAACCAGCGAGCTCGAACCCAGCGCAATGAATAAGATAAGCTATTAAATAACTTCCACATCAAGAATGGCGTAAACAAAGCCACACTAACGAGCATCAATGCAATAATCGCAAAGCCAGACTCTTGAGTCTGAGGAGCTTGATACACAGCGACAGCTGCAACCAAGAAGCCACAACCGATCAATGCTTGCCAAGTAAATTCCGTACCGGCAAAACGCATCAAAGACAATCGAGAGGTCAAACGAATAGGTTGCGACCTTAGTAAACGAACCAATGGCCAAGCACACGCTAGGAATGCACCAAGTAGTGCCATTAGCAAGCTGTAGCCGCTCCATCGCCAATTCCAGTCGATAGTTAGGCCAACGTTGGCGTCATATAAGTCACCTAAGCTTGAAGATACCGCCGGTAACAATTGGTTAGCCAACATGACACCAAATACATTACCGCAGATCCAACTCAGTACCACCAGTAGCAGCAATTCTAAGCAAAGCGCTTTAGCCAGTTGCCAGCCAGACACCCCCGTCTGTCTTAAGATTCCAACTAACGGCTGACGTTGAATAAACGACAGTGACATCGCTTGATAGAAAATAAACAAGCCAACCACAAACGACAGCATACCCATCGCTTTAAGATTTAAGTGAAAAGCACTGGTCAGCGACTCTAGCTCCGCTTTAGAGCTGCGGGTGATCGTCAACCCATTCGGCAACATATTTTTTAGGCGCTCAAATTTCTCAGTAGACATGTCAGAGCAAGCAATCACTGAGAGTCCTGCACTGCGTTTAAGCATGCGGAGCAAGGAAATATCTGCTATTAACCTGGTGCCATTAATCAGGTTATTTTGATCGACAACCACAGGACCAAGCTCAGAGCCGTCCATTAGAGGAATGTAATCACCGTTGTTCCATTCCATATGTTCAGCAAGATCATCACTTACAAGGATTGGATATGGCGGTTTCATGAGGTTTAAAGTGGTGAGATCTTTTAACGCAATACCCGGCTGCAACTGAAGCATAGAAACAGGGTCTATGCCGATAAGCATGAAGTTCGCGCCGTTTTCATCAGTGATACGATGGTGGTCAAAAGGAGAGCACTGTTGAAAGCCTTCACGGCGAAGCTGGATATAAAAACCTTGTGGGATCTTATTAGCGTTGTGTTTTGGTCGAATACGGTAAGGAAGAGGATTCGAAAAGAGTTTTTCGCCATGTGCATAGCTTTGCTTGGCGTGTTGATTGATAGCAGTAACACCAACCAAAAGTGATACGCCGAGGGTTAAACCAAGCCATACCAAAATAATCTGCAGTGGGTAACGTCGATAGTGACCGAGTAGTGCCTTAACTACGGGCCATAACATGCAGTTGCCCTCCTTGTAGACGGATCCTACCATCCATGTGCAGTGCTACTTTTTCACTGTGTGTCACCAGCAACAAGGTACATTCTAATTGGCGAGCCAAAGAGGTCAGCAAACGCATTACGGCTTCTGCATTACGCTCATCTAAACTACCGGTCGGCTCATCGGCCAACAATATTTTTGGTTCCATATACAGTGCACGCGCAATTGCCGCACGTTGTTGTTGACCACCAGACGCTTCTTCAGGGTAGCGACCAAGCAAAGGCATAAGGTCTAAAGCAGAGAGAATTTGTCGCCACAATCCTTTGTCTTCAGGCAAGCCTTTTAACTGACGGCAAAAGCGGATGTTATCGGCAATATTAAGCGTCGGCAGTAAGTTGAATTGCTGAAAGATATGGCCAATGTTGTTTCTGCGATAAGCGGTGCGGTCACGCTCAGTAGAGTCGTGCATATTGAAGTGAGGGAAAGCGATTTCGCCTGAATCCGCTAGGTCTAACCCCGCGATAAGGTTCAGTAAAGTACTTTTACCTGAACCGCTTTCTCCCATTAATGCTAGCTGGTCACCTTGGTTTAATGTTAATTCAGCACCTTGCAAAACAGGGTGAAACTCCCCCCCATCGACATAGCCTTTACATAGGTCTGACAGCTTTAACATTAAACAGCTCACATTAGTTAGAATTTGGAAGGAGAATCTACACTAATTCCCTGTTAGGAGGAAGTATTTTGAAAGATAGATCACACACCAACGATAAAGTGATGTGATTGGTGCGCCCTACTTCAACTTCCTATCAAGTTTTTAATCCATTTTCTTGTTTTCATGCGATAGAGCGACCCGCCCCACTTAATCACTTCTTCGGTAAGGAAAAGCAGATACACCCATTCAGGCGGAAACTTAAGATAGATTGCGGCAATAGCCGCTAGTGGAATACCAATCACCCACTGAGCAATCACATCTTGATAGAGGCAGAACTTTACATCGCCGCCCGCTCTCAACACACCAACAATCACAGTCAACGGTACAGAACGAATAATAATACCCACACTCAGAATCAGAATGAACTTTTCTGAGAGAGCTCTAGTTTCTTCGGTCAGTGCGCTAAAGGCATTAAGTATTGGCGTTTGAACGAAGTAGAGAAAAACGGCCACAACGATACTGGTTAAGAAACACAGAATCGTTAAGCCCAACGCTTGATAGTAAACCGCTTCATTGTTTTTCGCGCCAAGTTGGTTCCCCACAAGAACCGCTGCCGCATTCGATAAACCAATCAATAAACTCAAGGAGATAGATTCAACTGGCGTCATCACCGAAAGCGCTGCTAAGCCTTGTACACCTGACTGTCCCATAATAGCGTGATAAGCGAACAACCCACCAGCCCAAGCTAAGAAGTTGAAGGTCGTAGGCAGGGACAACTTCAAGAAGCGAATCACCTTATCAATCGAAGCTGCTGCTTTAATATCGCAGAACTTAAAAGCTAATAAATGCTTAGAGAAATAGAGATAACCAAACAAAGTCGCCACTTCAATCGTGCCACTTAGTACCGTCGCAATCGCCGCACCTTTGATTCCAAGCGCAGGAAAGCCCAAGTTACCGAAGATAAGCACCCAGTTTAAGAACACATTAGACAGGATGCCGATACCGCTAAAGAAGGTACTTAGACCAGGTTTGTGCATCGCTCTCAAACCTACAGCCATACTGCTGACACACGATACCGCTAGCATGCTAAATGAGGTAATTACGATGTATTCAACGCCTAAGTTGATGACCTCTTGAGAGTCAGTCGTCACGCCCATGATTTGTGCAGGAAATGAAACGAAAAACGCAATGGTCAGTAATGCAAACAGTGTCGAAACCAGCCACGTCAGCGCAGTACTTTCTCTCACACCTTGTCTGTTACCCGCGCCCCAATATTGAGCAGTAAGAAGAGCACCGCCCGTGGTAACACCCACCAGCATAATGGTCGTCACGAACATCGCTCGGCTCGCAACACCCACTGCCGCTATGTCTGCTTCTCCAAGTTGCCCCAACATCAATACATCCACCAAGCCTCGGCTTGAAAACATAATGCTCTGCAAGGTGATAGGCAGTGCAATCGCAATAAGCCTGCGAACAAAATCACCTCGTGTGTGATGAATAATTGAAGAGAGCAACATATATAGAGACCTAAACGGAACGTATTGATGAATAAAGATAAATATCGCGCTATTATATCAATGTTCGGTTTTTAACCACAGATATAAATGGAGTAACAATGAAGAAAGTACTGGTTTTAGGCGCTTCTGGATATGTTGGTTCGCAACTCCTCCCTCTCCTGCTTGAGCAAGGCTATCAAGTCACGGCAGCAGCAAGGCATATCGACTATTTAAAGGCACGGACCGAGCCTCACGAAAACTTATCGCTTGAGTATCTTGATCTGGCCGATCAAGCTGCGACACAAGCCTTAGTCCCCGACTTTGATCTTATCTTCTTTCTCGTCCATGGCATGGCAGAAGGCCACGACTTTATCGATTATGAGCTGAACTTAGCCCGTAACTTTGTTTCGGCTCTTGGCCCAAAGAATCAACACGTCATTTACCTGAGCTCTTTACAGCCTCAGACAGGTGACTCAGAGCATCTTCAAGCGAGAAAGAAAACCGGTGAGCTGCTTCGTAAAGGACCCGTTCCAGTTACCGAGCTTCAAGCAGGCGTCATCATAGGACCCGGCTCTGCAGCATTCGAGATCATGCGAGATTTCGTATACAACTTGCCGATCATGATTGCGCCAAAGTGGGTCGACTCTAAAGCGAACCCGATTGCCTTGCAGAACCTGAACCATTATTTACTAAAACTCGCACAAGACACGCCAAACGAAAGCCAAACCTTTGAGGTTGGCGGGCCGGATATTGTCTCTTACCGAAACCAGTTCGCTCATATTGCCAGAACTGCCGATCGTCCACTCAGGCTATGGGCTACATCGCTGCTCACACCCAAGATTGCTTCATATTGGCTAGGCGTAGTGACCTCTGTACCATCCAACATAGGCAGAGCACTGCTTGCTGGCTTAAAGCACGACTTCATCGCCAGTTCGACCACTATCAGAGAAAAGTACCCTCAGAAGCTTGTCTCGTTCGAAAGCATGGTGGAACAAGCCATTCACGCTGAAGGAAACTTTGTCAAAAGCAATGTGTGGGGTTTCGATAAAACTGCCTTCAAACGCTGGCAAGCGGGATACGGTTATTACCCGAAGAAAACAGGCGCTAGCATCACGTCTACAACCTCACTAGAGTCTCTTTGGCAAGTAGCTCAACAGATAGGAAGCCCGAAACAGGGTTACTTCTTCGCTAATGCTTTATGGCGCACACGCGAATGGTTGGATGTTCTTTTCGGTGGTGGCGTACCTGTTCGTCAAATGCCGGAAGGCCCCAACCTAAAAGTCGGTGACAAAATCGATTCGTGGAAAGTGATTCGTTGTGAAGAAAACCAGTTTTTATCTCTGCTTTTCGGCATGAAAGGCCCGGGCTTAGGACGACTGGAAATTACCGTTTCTGACAACGGAGATTCTCGTGAACTGAACATATCTGCTTGGTGGCACCCTAAAGGCTTTCTTGGATTACTGTATTGGTTCGCAATGATGCCAGCTCACCTGTTTATTTTTAAAGGCATGGTGAAGGCGATAGAGAAGCAAGCTAAAGAGCAGATGCGGGATTCGAGTGTCGAGATGCGAAGAGATTAAAAGCGGATACGTATTCAAGTGGTGAGATGAGAATAGATAAGAAAGATGCGAGTAAGTGGCTCTTCGTATCACTTATCTCGCATCTCGTATCTATCCGTTAGCCAATAACGCTAATTGGGATTTCAGCCAACTGGTTGCCTTGGTTAGCTGGGTATACGATGTATTCACCGTGGTACTTCACTGCAGACTTATAGTCCGTCACTTTGTGAAGCATAAAACCCGCTTCCATCGCAGCTTGGATAAACTCAGCGTGGTTACCACGAACAAACCAGTTCATTGGTTTAACCATCAACTCACCGTCAAAAGAGTCGTCGCACTGTTTACCACACAAGGCAAAAGAGTGCTCACCATCGGTGAAGAATTGAATCTTACCGCCAGTTGTTAGCTCATCTTCACTCGATACGCTCCAACCCATCTCGTACATTTTGTCCATGAACGCTTCAACATCACTGTCTTTTAGCGCTTTAGGCTCTTCGCCTTCAGGGAAAAAACGTCCGTAAAACGCAGAAATACGTTTAAAGGTAAAAGTTAAATCAGAGTTGTTGCCTTTTGAGCGACCCTGTTTCTGCCAGCGAACCAAGTCCGGCACAATCACACGATCATAAGCTTGAGATTTAATCGCTTTTGTTACCCAACGAACAAGGTAAAGGTTGTTCGCGATAGGCGCGTCAATGGCTTTGCCTGACTTATGTAGAGCGTACAGCTCGCCTAACGCATCATTCACTAACTTCTGAATTTCAATATAGTATTTTGACATTATGCCTTCTTTCCTAATGTCCAATATAGTAATGCTGACAGTATTGCACATGCTGCCATCACCATAGCCATTGGTCCTGCAGTGTCACTTGGTAGCATGGCAACAATTGCCCCCACCACAGAACCAGTACCAAATCTTAATGTGCCCGCAAGCGAAGACGCTGTGCCGGCCATATTCGGGTATCCGCTTAAAAGCAGCGCCATCGAGTTACTACCAATAGTAGACAGTGTGCCGATAAACAGCATCACGAATGGCACAATACCCCACAAACCGATATCTAACATCCAACCGACTAACAGACCTAAGCCCGCAAACAGTTGAATGGTTAAACCGACTCTGAGCATAGCGTGAGAGCCCACTTTCTTAACGATTCGACCGTTGATGCTTGTCATCAAGATCATAGCAACAATGTTCAGACCAAACAGGTAGCCAAACAGATCAGGGCGAACACCATAGATATCAATGTAAACGAATGATCCAGCCGTTAAGAACGCAAACATCCCTGAAAAAGAGAATGCACCAGAGAAAATCAAGCCCATCGCCGTTGGGTTCTTACACAAACGCGCGTAATTACGAATCGTTGTTTTAAAGCGCAGTGGCTGTCGCTTTTCTACAGGGAGCGTTTCAGGGATCTTCATCGAAACCGCTAGAATTACGATCACAGCGAAGATAGCCAGTACCCAAAAAATAGAGCGCCAACCAAACCATAATGCCAAGTAGCCACCAATCATCGGAGCCACCAATGGCGCAACCGTCATCACCAAGGTAACGAAAGACATAGTTCTCGCGAAATCTTCACGATCGAACATATCTCTTACCACCGCTTGGATGATAACGGCCGCAGCAGCACCAGCAAAGCCTTGAGCTGTACGGATGTAAGTCAGCGCTTCAATGCCGTGCGTTATCGCACTCACCATAGAAGCGATAGCAAACAAGAGCACACCAATAAGCAGTACAGGTTTACGACCGTAGCTATCCGCCAACGGACCATGCAGTAACTGTCCCAGAGCGAAACCTGCGGTATAAGCTGTTAGCGTGATTTGCACCTCACCCGCCGTCACACCAAGATCTTTGGCAATGGTCGGCATCGCTGGCAGATACATATCAATGGCTAGCGGAGTAAGTGCACCAATCGCACCAAGAATCAAAAACAGCATTAAGCCTAATTGAGGGGTTTCTGGTTGGGAGCTTGGGCTCTGTGAGGTCGATGTTTGCATGGTTCTCCGAATGTTCAACTGATAGAGCTAGGGACTAACGTGAGTACGCGAGTCAAAGATTGGCTGAGACTTTCCTAGTACCAGTCAACATCATCAGCCGACGCTATCCATGGTCGGCTTTACAACGAAAGGGCTATTTCCAGCAAAAGTTGTTTCTTGCTAAGAACAATTTCTTATTAAGAGCAACTTCTAGCTAAGGACTACTTCCAGATTGAATCGACTTCTTCTTGCGTTAGGTAACGGTATTCACCTAACTCTAAAGATTCGTCCATCTCAATTTCGCCAATACGTTCACGGTGCAGTGCTTCTACCTTGTTACCAATAGCAGCAAACATACGTTTAACTTGGTGGTATTTGCCTTCGTGAATCGTTAGCAGCACTTCACGCTCTGCACGAACTTCTAGGTGTGCAGGAAGTGTTAGGCCATCTTCGCTCTTAAGCTGGATGCCCTCTTTGAATTTTTCAACGTAATCGTCTTCAACAGGTTCAACCAACCACACACGGTACGTCTTCTCGCACTTGTGCTTTGGCGAAGTGATACGGTGAGACCACTTACCATCGTCGGTAATCAACACAAGACCTGTTGTATCAATATCTAGACGGCCAGCAAAGTGCAGCTTGTCCATTTTGATTTCATCAAGTAATTCAAACGCGATACGATTTGCGCCATCTTCATGCGAACAAACAAAGCCTTCTGGCTTATAAAGCATGATGTAACGTGGGCCGTGAACATTCAGTTCATTGCCTTGCCATTCCACAACGCACTCTTCAGTTACCTTGAGTGAACCGCTTTTTTGAATGACATCATTTACTGTCACTGCCTTGGATTTTAATAAGTGTGTTGCTTCTCTTCGAGTGACGCCTAATGCATCGCACAGAAATTTATCTAAACGCATGAATACCTCAACTAATCTAAGTCGGGTATTATAGTCACCTTTGCTCAATTAGTTGAGCTATTTCACACTATTTGTTTTCTACCCTACAAGACGCGATATGTATACACTCCGCCCATACCAAGCTGATTCTGTAAAATCAGTGATTCATTACTTCAGAAAACACCAAACTCCGGCTGTTCTCGTGCTTCCGACAGGTGCAGGAAAAAGCCTTGTGATTGCAGAGTTGGCAAGGCTTGCGAAAGGTCGAGTGCTGGTACTTGCTCACGTAAAAGAGTTGGTTGAACAGAACCATGAAAAGTATGAAGGTTATGGGCTGAAAGGCTCAATTTTCTCTGCGGGTTTAGGACGCAAAGAGACCGACCAACAAGTCGTGTTTGCTTCGGTGCAATCTGTGGTGCGAAATCTCGATTCATTCTCTAACCAATTTTCACTGTTGGTTATCGACGAATGCCACCGTGTTCCCGATGAAAAGACCAGTAGCTACCAGAAAGTCATCACTCACTTGCGCGAGAATAATTCTGGCATCAAAGTGCTTGGATTAACGGCTACCCCGTATCGTCTTGGGATGGGTTGGATTTATCAATACCACACTCGCGGTCAAGTACGTTCAGATGAGCCACGCTTCTTCCGCGACTGTATTTTTGAGCTGCCGATTCGTTATCTGCTCGACGAAGGTTTCTTAACTCCTGCACGTATGATCGATGCACCCGTGTTGAGCTACGACTTTTCCCAGTTAAAGCCAGCGAGCACTGGTCGCTATAAAGAAGCAGAACTCGACATGGTTATTGAGCAATCGAAACGCGCGACCCCGCAGATTGTCGACCAAATCATTCACCTAGCCCAAGACAAACTCGGCATCATGGTATTCGCTGCGACCGTTCGACACGCGCAAGAGATCCTCGGCTTATTGCCAGAAGGTGAAGCTTCAATTGTGATTGGTGATACACCAACTCTCGAACGTGACCAAATTATCAGCGACTTCAAAGAACGTAAAATCAAGTTCTTGGTTAACGTATCGGTATTAACCACAGGTTTTGATGCGCCACACGTCGATTTAATCGCGATTTTGCGCCCGACAGAATCCATCAGTTTGTATCAACAAATCGTTGGCCGTGGCTTACGCCTATCTCCGGGTAAAAAAGAGTGTTTGGTGCTCGACTATGCGGGCAACAGTTACGACCTTTACCAACCTGAGGTCGGCGATCCAAAACCGGATTCAGACAGTGAAATTATCACCATCCCTTGCCCGGCGTGTGGCTTCAATAATAACTTTTGGGGCAAACTAGACAGCAATGGCTTCTTGCTGGAGCACTTTGGTCGTAAATGCCAAGGCTACTTTACCGATGAAGACACGGGCGAACGCGAACACTGTAATTATCGCTTCCGAGCGAAATATTGCGGTGAATGTGGTGCTGATAACGACATTGCTGCGCGCATTTGTCATGAGTGCGATGCAACCTTAGTCGACCCAGACAAAAAGCTAAAAGAAGCACTGAACCTAAAAGATGCCTTGGTATTTGAATGCTTGGAAATGGATCTCAACGTGCTCAAAGACGAGAAAGGTAAATCACAACTTAAGGTCACCTATCGCGGGGAAAACCAAGCGCAAGTGCATGAGTTTTGGTCATTAACCACCAAAAAGCAGAAGCAAAACTTCAAAGACCAGTTTGTTCGCCCTCACCTTGCAGACAGACATCGCCCTTTTGAAGAAGCCTCACCGACGAAAGTGGTTGCTCACCAACATAGATTCCGCCCACCTCAATTCGTGATTGCACGTAAAGTCGGACGCTTTTGGAAAATGAGAGACAAGATATTCGAAGACGAACTACAGCAGCGTTAAGGTTAAGAATAAAGGTAAGTCTTACGTTCTTAACACTCGGCAATTAATCTTATGTATTAAAGCCTGCGCCATTTAAGCGTTAAGTTTTTCGGTATCAAATTTTCATTATTAATCAGGTTCACTTTCTGTTCAGAATTACTTTTTTATACTGAACGCTATCAACCTTCTCTAGGATTCGCTATGTTTAGTAAAGCTATGATTTCTTTGTTTTCTATAAGCTTAGGCTTATTTGTTTCTGCTGGCGCATGGGCTGACTCACATCATAATGGTCATGAATTAGTGCAGGACGTTCATAAAGCAGGAACCAGCATCGAATTTGAAGAAGATCAAGACGAAGTCTACGAAGCCGTACGAGAAGGCTACATTCGCCCTTTCTCAGAAATGTATGCCGCGGTTGAAAACGATCTTCATGGCAGAATCATTAAAGTAGAACTAGAAGAAGATGACGACATTTGGGTGTATGAACTAAAAATCAATTACCAAAACAACATCATCAAAGTCGAATACAACGCTGAAACGTTAGAAATGCTTATGATCAAAGGCCGCAACTTTAAAGACGCAATTAAACACGGCGACTAGTTACGTACGACGAAGAGCTAAGCACGACGAACAGTCATTACAAGAATTAAGAAGAACAATTATGAAAATTTTAGTCGTTGAAGATGAGCCTCGTTTGGGCCAACAAATTATTGAAACACTTGAGGGAGCCGACTGGGTTCCAGAGCTTTCTCAAGATGGTATCGACGCACTCTACCGTGCAACGTCAGAAGAATGGGACGCGATTGTCCTCGATTTAGGTTTACCTAAGCTTGACGGCCTAACGGTATTAAAAGGCATTCGAGACGAAAATATCAACACACCTGTGATTATCTTAAGTGCTCGTGACACGCTGACCCAACGTGTAGAAGGCTTGAATGCAGGCGCTGATGATTACCTAACTAAACCATTCGAAATGGTCGAGCTGATAGCCCGTATCCGTGCTCAACTGCGCCGCGCATCAGGCAGTGCTGCTCCAATACTTCAAATCGGCGATCTAAGCCTAGACACACGCAGTTCCAAAGTGTTGTGGCAAGGCCAAGCGGTTAGCCTTACCGCGCTAGAATATAAAGTCGTTGCGTACTTCATGCATAACCAAAACAAGGTTATCTCGCGCACAGAGCTAGTTGAACACATCTATAAACAAGACTTCGACCGAGACTCAAACACTGTTGAGGTGTTCATTGGTCGTATTCGCAAAAAAATCGCACCAAAGATCATCAAAACCGTTCGTGGCCTTGGCTACCAACTGAATGCCGAATAACTCAGTCGTCAATCACGCCAAGAGTAACCATCAATTAAGTGGACAGCCTGTTCTGATCATCGCAATACGATAAGTCACGATGAGCAAAGGCAGGCTGGAAATACATGAATCTAAAGAAACGAACACTTAAAAACATCAGTCTAAAAAGCCGCTTGCTCCTTGCTGCGGCTTTTTGGCTAGGTGCGATGATATTAGCGGCAGGTGTCGGGATTCCGAAGCTGGTTAACGACTACCTCGTCGATGACATGAAGCAGCAGCTTGGCTTAACCATGGATGAGTTAACCGCCAATATCGAAACCAATGACAGTGGTAACCTGATCATGGCAGAGCGTCTGTCTGATCCTAGGTTCAACCAACCCTACAGTGGTATTTATTGGCGCGCCGCTACCCAAGAGCAGATCATCCGATCTCGCTCGCTATGGGATAAAGACCTCACCATCAAGCGTTCGCCAATTCACACATCAGTCAAAGGGCCTGAGAAAGAAAAGCTGATTTACATCGAGCAAGATATCTACCTGCCTGAATTGAGCGACCCTGTCACGATCACCATTGGTATCGATGAAGATCCATTAGAATCCACACTGACCGAACTGACTGGTCAAGTCTGGTTGATTCTCATGTTGCTGTTTGTTGGCGTGCTGATGTTGATCGGTATTCAAGTCAGTTGGTCGCTATTACCGCTCAGCAAGATGCAACGCGAACTGGTGATGCTAAGAAACGGCGAGCAACAAGGGTTAAGCGATAACTACCCAAAAGAAGTTTCTCCATTAGTCTCGGACCTCAATGCCCTGCTCTTCCACTATCAAGAGTTATTAGAACGAGCTCGTAACCACGCGGGTAACTTATCTCATGCGTTGAAAACTCCGCTGTCGGTTCTGAAAAACGAGATAGAGCGACTTCCAGAGAATGACAAGGCACTGCTGCAACAACCTATTCATCAGATTCAAAGCCAAATCGATTATCACCTTGGCCGCGCTCGTATGGCAGGTGCAATGAACATTCTTTCGGTGAAGTCTTCACCTTGTGAGCGTGTCGAAGCTATCTCAATGGCGTTTGATAAAGTCTACGCTGCCAATGAAGTCACCATGATTAACGAGCTAGACTCTGAGATTGAAGTGGCAGTAGAAAAAACCGACCTTGATGAAATGGTCGGCAACCTACTCGAGAACAGTTACAAGTGGGCGGGCAGTATTATTCGTGTCCATGCAAACGAACTCGACGATGGCAACATAGAGTTGGTGATCGAAGATGATGGTCAAGGCATTCCTGAAGAGAAGCTTGAGCAAGTGACCAAACGTGGCGTTCGACTTGATGAAACCACGCCAGGAACAGGCTTGGGGCTTAACATCGTGAATGAAATGGCACACAGTTACCGAGGCAGCCTAACGCTCAGCAAGAGCTCAATGGGCGGCTTAAAAGCTTCTCTGGTGCTTAAACTAAGTAAAGGCTAACCACATCCAGTAAATATTAAACGCAATAAGCCCTAGCGCAATGCTAGGGCTTAGTTCAATCGACCTTATATACGACTCTATATATCGTTCACAGCAACATCCAAAGCTTAGGAATCATCACTCAGGGGCGTTGCTCCAATCATTAAAATCCTACCATCTGTATAATAGTCATGCTCTTCATTGAGCACTTCCACAGTTGCCAGTGGATACTTGTCTAGTTCAATATCTGGTAGTGAAGTTCGTATCTGGTTTGCAAGCCTATCGCGCTCTTCATCCACATTAGGGGCAATATTATGAAGTATGGTCACAATGCCTGAGTAAGGGGTGACTTTAAGGCCATCATCATAGCTAATTGCGCCTAACCACTGAGGCTGGTTAGTTTGAACATCAACACCTGCGCGCCACCAACGAATATGGCTGCGCTTCATCAAATTACCCGGCAATTGAAAAGCCATATCTTGCGGCTTGTCTCGCCAATATAAATCGGACACAGGTGGCGTTTTTTCTCTAAGCAATGCGAGATAACCAGCCCATTCAATCTCATTTCGAGAGAAGGTTTGATTCTCTATCCAGCCTAGTTGCTTCATTAAGTCTCTTGGGGTTGCTCCAACATAAATTACGTTGATCGCTTGTGCTGAATAGAATGACGATTTCCCTGGGAATGCTTTATAGGTAACCGAGTTCCAGTCTACTTTGTTTATTTGAGCCGTCTCTTGTTGATTCTGAAAGTCATCCGCTTTCCAAAAAAAGTGGGCGTAGTTCGCAAACAATATCCACGCTAACAACAGCGCACTCGACTTAAGAACCAAGCGTCGCCACTTCATTCGATAACCAATAATAGTGAAAACCAATACCGCGAACACACCGACGATCAAACTATTATGCTCAGAGATAAATATCTTAAGGCTATTAAGCCACGGAAAGTTTTCAACGCCGTGCGCCAATAACATACCCCAAGCAATGAACTGCCCTCCACCAAGGGCCAAGCCGATAAACGCCAACACACTGAAATTGCGCCACGGTACACGATGCGAACCCGCTATAAATGGCACTACCCAAGCGATAGGCCCTAATAAGCGAGCAAAAAGAATGATGTATGTACCTTTACGAGCAACCAAATAGCGGCAGCGCGCAATTAGTCTCTTGGTTTTAGGGCGAAACTTAATAAGCCTTCGTTGCGCCTTAGCACCGTATCTATAACCAATGAAATAACTGAGTTGATCACCAAGCAAACCACCTAGCATTACCAAAACCAACGCCATCCATGCACCTGAATACAGTTGAAAGCCCGCAGCGATAAAGAAGGGCTCTCCCGGTACAAATAGGTTTGAGCCAATGAGAGCATCACCCAATGCCCCCAAAAACAGCCCGAGTCCATCAAACATAACAACCTCAATGCTTACTGTTCTTTATAGTGACCAAACTTGTAGTTCATCTCGTTGTTACGCATTTCGCCTTTAAAGAAGCGTCTTACGTTAGCTTTAAGGTAAGTTGAACCTGTCTTCACAACGCCATCTTGATCTAATCGACGTGGGTCAAAGCCAAAAGTCATATTCAAGAACCTAAATCGCCATGTTTTGCTCGCTCGTTTTACGTAGTCACAGTCTTCACACAGTACGATCTCTTCATCGAAACCACCGATCTCATCATGCGCTCGTTTCGTCGAGAAAATACACGCGCCAATCGCCGTTGGGAAAAAGAACTGGGTAGTAAACAAGCCTGCGTTAAATAGCCCGTAACCAAACTTGTGCACAAGCGGCAGACCTTTCGAACTCATGTACACTCCGGCCACCTCAAGCTTGTTCTCTTCTAGTTCATAAAGCGCTTTCGCAAGGAAGTTTCGAGGCAAGCTCACATCGGCATCTAAGAAAAGAATTCTGTTATATTTCGCCAATGAAGCACCTGTGTTTCGACCAAGGCTCACACCACGATTTTCCATATGATGGACAGTTAACTTTGGCAAGGCGTTTTCATAAGCTTGTGCCACTTCTCTTGTGTTGTCTTCACTGTTCGAGTCGACAACAATCACTTCAAACTCTTGGTGGGTTTGCGCGCTCAACTCTTCCATTAAGCGGCTAATACGTTTCTCTTCGTTTAGCGTAATTACGACAATGCTTACCGGTTCCATATTTTCACCTATTCATTCTGCTGTTTAATTAACACTAAGATTAACGAACCAAGCCTTAACCAAGTCTTAGGCGAACATTCATTTTCCGTTCATTAACTTGATGATTTAGCAGTGATATAAATAGAGAAGAGTGACGATGAAAAAGGGGGTAAAATAGGCTAAACAAGCGTTAGCGGACGTTTTATCTCCAAACGAACCAATTATCGAAGGAAATTTACTTTGAGGTGGGCTTCTGACTTGCTCATTTTGAAATGTGATGTTAGTATCCGCGCTCGCTTAAGCATGAACTCGTTTATGCCTAAGCATTACCACATACTCAAGGTCGCATTGAGGTGTGAAGTTAATTTTTACTAATTTGAGAGTAAAACTATGAAATTTGAAGCAGTAGTACGTACTGAACTAGGTAAAGGTGCGAGCCGCCGCCTACGTCACGCTGGTAAATTCCCAGCTGTAATCTACGGTGGCGAAGCAGCAGCTGTAGCTATCGAACTTGTTCACGCTGACGTGATCAACCAAATGGATAAGCCTGAATTCTACGAAGCAATCACTCTACTGATTGACGGCGCAGAAGTTAAGGTTAAGCCGCAAGACGTTCAACGTCACGCGTTCAAGCCAAAAGTTGAGCACATGGACTTCATCCGTATCTAATTCCCTACCAAGGAATAAGATTGGATTAATCCAGCCTTCTGCATAGAAAAGATAATCGATCTTACCAGTCGAGAAATCTAGAAATTCGAAACCCCGATGCTACCAACATCGGGGTTTCACCGTTTTTGAGCCCTCAAAAACGTCGTAAATCTCGCGCAATACACTGAAAATAATCAACTTTCCTCTTCCCCACTTTATCCCCGTCTTGCTTGGGTGGATTAAGGGTGGACGAAAGGTGGACTTATACAGTAGTTTTTCTAACAGTAAGACTAGACCGCTTTTTCGCTAGGTTCAACACACTACTCAAACAAAAAGACAAAACCGACTAGCATCTAGGATGTTACTTGTATGGTCTTGTACGCACTTCTAAACGAATATAGTCATCAATAATGGGACGACTCCTTTAGCATAACTAAAAATCGCTGAGAACCGCCTATTTACATTCCTGTGTATTGGACAAGACGTTACCACCGCGTAATACACTCTAGGCTAATCAAACAACTCTGAAAGGCGATCAAGAAAACACTTCTTACCTTACGTTCATTCTTAACACCATCTTCCAATCCAATCCTTCAACTCTCATTTAATGACATAACACTCCAGAACTAGCCATTAGCAAGTAAACCTACTCATCCAGTATTAAGAACTTTAAAGGCCTATAGGCACTCACTGATCCGCACACTCACTTTCAAAACATAACACTCGCTTCTCTGGCCAAAAATCATGGGTTCGGATTCCGAATAATTGCTAGAACTGCATATTTCGGAGAATTCCGATCAGTCA
>NZ_AJZD02000326.1 GCF_000272105.2 Vibrio splendidus 12E03 | reverse complement strand
ACGACGAAATTCATCAAAGTCACGGCAGTGTGTGTCTGCGTCGTCGATATTCAGAGATTCATACTCAGAGAGAAGTAAATCGCAGAGCTGATGTCGCCAGCGTTGTTCGACTTTTTCATGACAATAGGCGAGCGTTTTCCAATCACCATGTGCATTTATCCCGCCTAGGGTCACTGAAACATGTACATGAGGGTGCCAAGTTAACCGTCTCCCAAAAGTATGTAATGCGCAAAAAATGCCAATGTCTAGTCCCGCCTGCTTTGCTGCATAAAGAAGATTGTCGA
>NZ_AJZD02000325.1 GCF_000272105.2 Vibrio splendidus 12E03 | reverse complement strand
AAAAAATAAATGTCACAAACCGCAAAGAAGCGATAAGAAAAGCATATTTTATCAATAGTTTAGAGACTATTATACAACCTGATATGAAGCTCAAGGTATAACCACAACACAAAGATAATAGTAAATTAGAGTTACCAACAAGCATTATGGCAGTTGAGGAAAGTCCCCTTTCAAAGCTTGGTGCAAGTTTCCCGTGAACAAATTTCTGCTCTGAGATCCAAGGCTTTGTTGCGTAATTAAATTTATAGAT
>NZ_AJZD02000324.1 GCF_000272105.2 Vibrio splendidus 12E03 | reverse complement strand
GTACCTGAACTCGAATTAGGAAACAAAGCCGACACGGAGTGCCACTTAGGAATAAGTAAGATTATACGCCGTCAAAAACAGGCAAAGCTTCGAACATGACTAATACGTTAATAATTATGATGCCCACACCGTAAATGAATACCCCTATCAACACCAATTCTCCTAAAGGTACTTGGTAGGGCTTCACTTGCTGAAGCTGTTCCTCATTATCTTCTTGGGTGTTAGAAATGGCTTTCTGTAACCTAGATTTTCTAGCTAGCAATGCCGGTACGATACACGCCCAAATTGCCGAGGCCGATGCGGCATAACCAATTACGGCTAGAAAACCGAAAGGAAAGAGAAGAGAGAAAATCAACGGCGGAATAAATGTGACCGCCCAGGTTTTGGTTCTGCCTTTCGAAGTGGCATCAAATTGGAATAAATCGGCTAAAAAATCGAATACCCCCAAGCCAACCCCTATAAAGCTCGACAAAATAGCGGCCGCGGAAAAAGCGCTAATGACATTTGATAGCGTATCTTCTGCTAATACCGCTTTTAGGCTAATGAGTAAGGTGTCTATATTGCCACCTTCGGCAATGATAGGTCCGAAATTTACTCTTGGTAAGTTCCCATAAATACTCATTAACCAAACGGTGTAAGTAAAAAGAGCAATGCTCGTTCCGCCCATGATGGCTTTTTGGGCGAGTCTTTCCTCCCGGTAGTAATCTCGTAATGTTGGGACGCTATGGTGGTACCCAAACACGGTCAAGGCAATGGGGAAAAAGACCACCACGTATTGTAGATAATCAAACTTCAGATGAGCAGTATCAAACAAAGTACTGAGATTGACATTAAACCAAAGGCCTACGGTGCCAAAGCTAAAGCTAATGATCATAAACAGCATTAAGACAATCGAAATACGGTTGACCATTTTTGTTGAATGCCAAACTAGCCCAGAAAAGATAAAAACGAAAAGGATGGAGGCCAGTTGGGGGGCAATACCAAAATATTCATTCAAAATTAGCCCTGAAGAGGTGATATAGGCATACAGCAAGATCCCCCCGACAAAGTAAATCATTAGGTTATTAAAGAAATTAACCTCTTTACCTAACAAGTCTTTCGTTATGGAAGAGAAAGATGATCGGTAAGGGTAATCTTTTAAAACTTCGAGCAACAAACAGCCACTGGTTGTCATGATAATCATGGTGAAGACCAAAGCCATTAAAGCTCCTATGGTCCAAACTCCAGCCCCAGCGGCTGGGAGCCCAAGCATACCTGCACCAACGCAAATACATGCGACGAGACACGCCCCTCCGATAAGTGAAGGCGTCTTCACGGCCATTGATGGTTTCACATTATCCATAACCTGTTTTGTACTATCCATAACCTGTTTTGTACTATCCATAAATGGTTACCTTTCATTGGTTCGACATTGCTTTTTATATGACCACTACCCGCTTCGTTATGTTGGGCAGAATTTTAAAATCAAAATAAGCGCTAGAATCAAGGACTCTAGCGCTTATGCTTTTAGAATAAAATTAATTAAATACTAAATTAGGCACATAATTAGGCATGAACCGAATAAAGTTCGTCATCGTTTTCATCTGAAGAAAGGTGATTACTCCCATGATTGAGAGAAGTCCTGATCTTTAAAGGCTGCAGCAAGGCCAGTGACCTGCTGCAATCGTAAAACCTCATCTTGGTCCATCCCTAGTTCGTAACAAATTTTATTATTCGTCCAACCCATTCCTTTAAGCTGAATGATCAGCTCTGCTGTGAGCTCTACTTGATGGGACCCTCGCGCAAGATTATGACGAACAGATGCCGCCATACACTTTTCTTCAGGCAAATTAAGCACCACTGCAGGAATATAGCCCTTTAATACTTGTAGCTCAGGGTGATTCAACAATAATTGATAACGATGAAACCCATCGATGACGACGTATTTTTTCAAGGATGTCTTCAGTCGATTAACTAAAATAGGCATGGTTACGCCATTTTTCTCCATCGACGTTTTTAGGAGCTTACTTTCTGGAGGCGCCATTTTATTTGGGTTGTATTGGTTAGCTTCTATCTCATCAAGTGGGATCATTTCAACATGACAAGCTGGCGGTAAATCAGGAATCAGCTCGATGAGTACTTTGGCCGCTTTATTGTAAATTGCGACCTTATCAATGATTTGTTTGTTCGTGTTATTGATAGATTTCAACCGCTTCTTGGTGCGGTGCTGATAAGCTAGATTAGGTTCACTTTCCATTCGTATCACTCTCTTCTCCATAGAGGGCATGGTATTGTTTTGCTAAGGACTTGTTGTACCCAAAAGAGAGTCCTCGGCACCAATAGTCGTTTTTAATCAGAACTTTACAAATCCTTCTCCAACTTGGAACTTGCTTCCTAGATTCCAATTTACTCTCTGCGTAATCAGGGATGCAGGTCACTCCTTTTTGAGGACCGTTTTTTCGCCACCACTGTAAGAACTTGAAAATTCGGTCTCGGTAATGTTTTTCTACATGTGGCGGCATGGTTTTCAGAAGGTATTTACTGTATTGCCGGTAGCTAAGTCCCGGTGGTAATTCAAAGCGATAATAACCAAGGATACGCCCCTGGCTTTTTGAGTATCGAGCACCAAAGTTACACCCTTCTACTCTGGCAACCAGTTTTTGCCAGGTATCAGGTTCTAATATTTGATATAGCCACAGACCTTTTCTTTGCTCATCTCCAAAAGGTTGGCAAAGTCGCTGCTGTGAAAGAGGGACGCCGGCCTTATGCATTAAGTCGTAAATACGGTTGTAATCCCAATTGAAGCGCGAGTTCGCGACCCAAATATCTGGAGTCTTCCAATCATAAAGAGGGTAAGCCATGTAGACGTCGCCCTGCATTTGAGTCGTCCAATATTTATCATCAAATTTCTTTTTGGCGCGATTTTTAATAGTTTTAAAACGATGTAAAGACTCATCCGCTCGTATACCAATGAGCACAGCAATTGGTGTGCCTTTCTTTTTTTGGTACCAATGAGCAAATTTAAAGACGAAATCCTCAAATTCCATGCCTTTTTTAAAAAACGGGAGATGCTCCAAATCAGAAATCACACCTTCATGCTGTGGTATTTCTCTGACCCATTGCGCTTCCTTATCTGGGTCCCAACAAAGCCATTTAGGCTGAAATTGTGAAATTGAATTTCTTAAACTAAGCGGTAAGCAAACCCAGTATGGATTTACTTCGCCACGAAGCACCATACGCTCAATAAAAGCATGAGTTTCGTGGTATTGGGCTTCGAAATCTACGATGAGTACATCAACAGGCAGTCGGCCACGTTTTTTTGATTCTTGGATAGTTAAGTTCAAAAGAACACCAGAATCTTTCCCTCCGGAAAATGAGACATAAAAGTGGCTAAAGTTGTCGAGAAGGTACAATATTCTTTGGCGCGCTCCTTCAAGCACATTGTAATCCTGCTGAATCTTGTCTCGAGAGAAGTAACCTTTTCTTCTTCCCTTAGTAATACTATGTACGCCCTTGGTAATCATGGGTTCACGAATGTTATTTAATAATCAAACCAAAGTACGTAGATTTCGTGTTTTTTATAAATTAATTATTGGTAATTAATTTAATTTCTAGGTACAGATTTAAAGCCTCATCGTAAAGAGCCGCTCTCCCGTTGTGATTTAGGTAAGAACGGCTTGGCTTACATTAAAAACCGAAGTGAAGGTTGCCTCTTAAACCTATAATCCAACTGTCATCGGCTTTTGAGTTAAACGGTAAAGTGTGAAGATATTGCACATTAGGAGTTAACGAGAGAGCCCCCCAATTCATGCGGTAATAGATTTCTGAATTATAAGAATCATCTAGTTCGGCATTAGGTTTAGCCCAACCTAGAGCGATACCAAGCATGCCAGGCCCTACCCCACTATATCCTGTGCCAAACACGACCGAAGATTTGTATAGAGCCTCAGGTCCTTGCGCGACACCGGCTCTGAAAAATGGTATCCATGAGCCGGTTTTATATATGGACGACCAATTTGCGCCATAGTTTTCGCTAGCTTGCTCTTTTGGCCCATCACTGTGCCAAACTGTTAGGTGTGAATTCTTCAAATAAAAATCGTCTTTCGACTCCACCCAACCTATTTCTAGGGACTTAAAATATTGATTATCATTGATGAACTGTTCAACACCATCGAAAGGCTTGGTCGAATCAGCTTTTGCATCAGAGAAACTTGCATAAAAATAATAGTTTTCCGACATCATATGGCGTAGAACGCCGCCGAATGTTGATTCATCTGGGATTGGGATGGAACCGGAACCGGTACTAAACTGTAAGTTAGAAAAACCATAGTAAGGGTTACCCAACTGATAAGTATCAACATAATCAGTCGTATCTAAAAAACCAACCATCATATCGGTAGATTGTTTATTAAAGGTTTGTGTCCAATAAAGATTCGTTAACCTTAAACCTATATCACTAAAAGCTGGTTGGATTAAACCAAACCCTCCGACATTACCCATGACAAATTCAGAGAGCGTACTATCTGTATAACCGTGCTTATGATCAACCCTCAGCTGCAAAGCTCCAGTATCACTCTCTTTTTGGTAAGCTAGCCAATTCAATGTAATCCGTGCAATACCAGCTGCCGCACTGCTGTCTTTGTTCGGCAAGCTCTCACTGGCCGTTAAACCAAAAACATAATAATCCACAGCTCCCTTTAGAGCTTTATCTTCAGCCGCATTCGTCAATGTTGGCGTGCCAAAGACAAACATTACGGCTCCCAAAAGCGTTAGCCAAAAACGCTTTGTCTTTTTCGTAAATGGTGCATTCTCGCTCATATCAATAACTTCCTGTTGTTGTCATGGTAGTTGTACGGCTCGGCTCAACTTTTGTTAGTCAGAAGGTATTAAGAGGGAGTTGAAAAACGAAATCTTGTAATTAATAGGTAATTTAAGCGCTCGGATTTATCCATTTGTCATACTCATTTATTAAAATCACAAATCCCTCATTTTTAGATACCAACATCAAAAATTGAGGTATATACTATTTCTCATTCCTATACGGAGGCAGAAATGGACAACCAACACACTACAACCACATTTCAAGCGCTTAAAACCGGTGCAGACGCTTACATTCAACGTCGTAATCAACGTTTATTGGCTAATCACCGCAAAGAGTTGCGTAACTTTACTCGAGCAGAAGCATCGGCCTATCTTGGCATTGATGCAAAAACGCTTGATCGCTATGTTACCGCTGCGGCGATAGATCCTCGTCGTCATGAAGACTCACAATGGTCGATCGATATCGCGGAAATGTACAAGGTACGTAACTTACTGCCAGAAAATCTACGTAAAGACGCTAAGTTCATACGCAGTGAGCAGCAAAAAACGCAAGTGATGGTTATCCAGAACCAAAAAGGCGGTGTTGGCAAAACCGTTTCTGCCGCGACTATCGCATCAGGTTTGGCGACCGAATTTCATCAAGAATACCGTGTTGGTTTAATAGACATGGATGGCCAAGCCACGCTTTCTATGTATTACGCACCCGAAGCCGAGCAAGAAGGTAACTTGTCTGTTGGTGATCTGATGATGAAAACCTTCGATCTTGATGAAGGTGAAACCGTTGAACAAGTTATCTCTGAAGCCTTTCTTGAAACGACTATCCCAAACTTACGCATTCTACCTGCAGCACAAAGTGACCGTGCGATGGAAGGTTGGTTTCATGAGCAAGTGTTCGGCCAAACCTTAGCTTCACCTTATTCACTACTAAAGGACATCATCGATAGCGTTAAAGACGAGTTCGATATCATCATTATCGACACCCCACCTTCGCTCGGCTATGCGACCTTTAACGCGTATTTTGCCGCGACGAATGTAGTGTTCCCGTTATCGATTACAGAGAATGACATTGATGCTACCTGCTCTTACTTCAGCTACATTCCTCAGGTGTGGGCGCTGTTAGAAAACGCAAACCATGAAGGCTACGACTTCATGAAAATATTACTGACTAACCATCGTGATAGTTCAACCACGACCGAATTAATGAATAACCTGTACGATCAGTTCTCTCCTTACTTGTACTCTAAAGAGTTTAAGCACAGTGAGGCTGTCCGCCAATCGTCTTCCCTACTCTCGACCGTTTTTGACATGTCGAAAAGTGAATACCCGAAAAGCAAAGCAACCTTCCAAAGCGCGCAACAAAACAGCTATGAAGTAACAAGCCAAATATTGCGCGATATTCTCAACGTTTGGCGTGAACAGGAGAACAAATAATGGCGAAAAAACGTGGCGGCAGCCCTCTAGGCAATGCTCCTGGTTCAGCGCAAGCACAACAGTCCGCGGCCAAAGCTAATTTAGACACACTCACCAATCAACTCAGCACTGAGCTAGAAAAAAGTGGGCAAAACGCCGAAGATTACCTTAGAACAAAGTTCGGTTTAGAGTCCGTTGGCAAAAAAATGGTTTGGCAACTAGCTTCTGGTTCAACTGCAACCTTTAACGAAGTGACATTGTCACATGTTCAGGTTAAGCAGAACTCTTTTGTGACCTTTGACGTGAATGGCCGAGACCAATCTTTGCTAACCAAAGAGTCTTTGGAAGATTTAAACTCGTTAGAGTTTCAACAGTTTTACCCTGCAGTTGGTAGAGAAATAGATGGTCGTATCGATGTGCTTGATGGGTCTCGCCGTCGAGCTTGGTTCTTACTTCAAGAAGGCCGTGTAAAAACATTCCGAATTCTCGTCACCCAAGACGAACTGTCTACAGCCGATGCCAAAGCACTAGCAAAACAGTTGCAAACCGCAAAAGAGCACAACCAGCGCGAAATTGGCTTACAGTGTCAAACTCTAATGAAGAACGGTGAACTCACTCAAGAAGATACGGCAAAAATCTTAAATATAAGCCGTCAAGCAGTAGGTCGAGCGCTAAAAGCAGCCAGTATTGACAGTAAATTAATTGCACTATTCCCTGTCGTTAACGACTTATCTCATACTGATTATTCACTGCTAGCTAAAGTGATGAAAGCCTTTGTCAATGATAAGAAAGCTTTGAGCAGTTTCATAAAAAAAATAGACAGTAAAGCTGTCAATGCTCAGCCTGAGCAGAGCCAAGAAGACACCAAAGACGAGCTGATTACTTACATTAAAACTGAGTTAAAGATTGTTGAATCCAAACAACAATCAGACAAAGCTACCGTGACTTCGTTAGCTGAATTCGACAGTAAAGGCATGTTCGCACGTAAAAAAGTGAAAGGCCGTAACTTCTCGTATGAATTTGGAAGATTGTCCAAGGATGTTCAAGTTGAACTTGATGAAGCAATCCAATCAGTACTAGGTAAACACCAGTAGTCGCTTCTAAAAAGAAAGGCTTTCACTTGAGAGCCTTCCCCCCATCCCCTAGTCCACCTATTGCCAATAAAAAAATAGGATGACCGCAAGTAACGCTGCCAATTCATCGACAATAAAGTTGGTTTGGGGAACTCTATTGTTAGAATTGAGAATAACTTCATCCTTAATATCCAATAAGCATTGGCAAAGTGCAGAGTGTTTGGCTCTAGGTGAGCAAA
Organism: Vibrio splendidus 12E03; assembly: GCF_000272105.2. Taxonomy (GTDB): domain Bacteria; phylum Pseudomonadota; class Gammaproteobacteria; order Enterobacterales; family Vibrionaceae; genus Vibrio; species Vibrio splendidus_I. The sequence continues at coordinate 14,916 of NZ_AJZD02000324.1, read as the reverse complement.
CATTTAGATAATCTTTCAAACCGGACGCAAAAACCATTAATTTATACCTAATAAATCCCGCCAAGGCCTAGAGTTAATCTCACCCTATAAATGCCTGCCCCCTAAAACAATCAATATACCGCCAGCACATCAAATACTATAAGAGAGCCACTTTGGTCTTTTCGTCACCCAAAGTCTTAAACCCGATGTCCCCAAAACACATAAGAAATCTGCACTGCTAAACATTACATTGGTAAAGACTCCCAAAAGATTTTACGAGGGGGCTTAACCTTAACAAAGGGGAGTTACTAAAAAAACCATCACCTCGAAGGGCGGCGTTTTTTTTGAGTGATTCTGTCCTAGATAAACAAAGACTTTATAATTTCATAGAAGTAACTAGATGATACCGAAGAGACAAAGGGGTTAGCTCTAAGTTAGCGGTCAAAGATTCGATGTGGTTAGGCACTCCAAAAATCTTCGAAAACCACCTAGCTACCAACGCATAAGCTAATGTTTCTTCTAGAATTTAAAACTAATTTACCTATAAATAATAACCATTCACTCCGCCTGAATTAAATGCCCACCATCAACCAATTAACCAATTAACCAATTAACCAATTAACCACAAAAAAATAGGGACAAATAGAGTCATTAATAATCATTTTTTATTAAGAATTAGGAATCTATACCTATAAATTGAAAGGATGTGATATGAATAAATTCTCAAAAGGAGTTTGGGGTTATGGACACACTTATATGCCGTTCTTTCCAATCATTTATCGACTTCTGCGACAACGAGATCGTTGAGGGAAAAAATGTTCATTGCACCTTTAAAGCCTGTAAGGACAATGACTGGCGTTGGATGAATATCTACTTAGAAGACAAAGGAGGTAAAAATCTCACCTTCAGTTTTTTGCACAATAGATAGCACTATCTATTGTGCAAAAAACCTTACACTTCAATTCAAATATTATTCACAAATTTATTAATAATATTCAAAACATGAGCCATTATATAAAAGCCTAGGGATATAATCTAATCACCCTTCTCTAGGTCTATGGAGAAACACTATGTTAAGAGCACAACTGGACAACGTAAAACTGCCTATAGGTAATTGCGTACTGCAAAGAGACGAATCGGGGGCTCAACTCATCCTCAGTAATCAAAAATCATTTTCAATCACTCTACCTGAAAGCTGCATATTAGAAACTCTGATCCAAAAAGAAGAATTTATTTCGACTAAAGAAGAGCTGATCATTGCTGCGTGGGGGAACCCGGATATCATCGGCCCTAACTCTTTGCCAGTCGCTATTACCAACCTCAGAAAAGTCTTAGAACTTGATAGTATCAAAATCGTAAATGTTCCAAGAAAAGGTTACAAGATCCACATTCCTGAATTTGAAACTTCGCTAGACCCACCGAAACAGATAAGGTTACCTCGTTCTAGCCAGAGAACATCAAACAACTACTTAAGACTCTACCAATGGGCTCTTGTTGGCCTATCTTCCACAATCCTCTCTGTAGTAATAATCAGCTATTTCTACTTCTGGCACGAATTTGACATCGTCAACGTCAACGTCAATAACCAATCGAGCCAAATCTGCCTAACTAAAAAGGATGAACTTCAATTCATCTTAGCCTCTCAAAACAACTTAGCTTCTCAGTCCCAGGAAAACTATCACACTAACCCATAACTCTCGTTGCTTTCATTTTTTCAGATAAAAGAGAGGTAGCCCCTTTGCTGTCTGCAAAGGGGCACAACTTAAAGTGCAGGTTCCAATGTAGCGTTAAAGTGTCTCAATACCTTAGGCTCATAAGTAAACTTTAAACCTGCAATTGATGAAGCACGTTTCTTCACTTCTTTAAAAGCAGCAATAATGTAATCAAGGTGAGCCTTTGTATAGGTTGCTCTGGGAATAGCTAAACGAAACAATTCAGCCGGGCAAGGCAGCTGCTTTCCTGTTTCAGGATCACACCCTAGTAATAAAGAACCGATTTCTGCACCTCGAATACCTGCCACCTTATAAAGCTCACAAGACAAAGCATGTCCAGGAAACTGTTCTGGTGAGATATGAGGTAATAATGCACCGGCATCAACAAAGGCAGCATGCCCACCCGCTTGCTGGCAACGGACCCCTAACGCTTCTAGGCCGTTCACTAAGTATTCAACTTGCTGCAAGCGTGATGCTAACCAGTCTTCTTCCATTCCATCATAAAGTCCAACAGCCAAACGTTCCATCGCCCCACCTTCGAGACCTCCATATGTTGGAAAGCCCTCCAATAACACGCATAGTGTTTTGCATTCCAACTGCACATCTAAGAAGCTATCGTCTTTGAAAGCGAGTAGCCCACCAATAGGAACCATGGCATCTTTTTTCGCTGACATAGCAAAGAGATCGGCATATTTAAACGCTTCTCTGGTGATCTCTTGAATGCTCCAATCAGAATAACCAGCTTCACGCTGTTTAATAAAGTAAGCATTCTCAGCAAAGCGAGCGCAGTCCATAACAACAGGGATACCATAAGATTCCGCTAATTCATAAACAGCCTTAAGATTAGCAATGGAGACTGGCTGGCCACCTGCAGAGTTGCAAGTAATCGTACTTACAATATAAGGCACGTTTTTAGCTCCAACCTCTTCGATTCCAGCTGCGAGAGCTTTCAAATCAAAGTTACCTTTAAAGTCTGCTTTAATTTTAGTATTAAAAGCTTCAGGTGAAGGAACGTTGATCACTCGACAGTTATTGTGTTGAGTGTGCCCTTGTGTGGTATCAAAAAAGTAGTTTGAAAATGCGGCCATTTTGTCTCGCTCTAGCCCTTTATCTCGCTCACATTTGTTGATCAAAGCGGGGACATATAGCTGCTCAGCTCCCCGTCCTTGGTGTGTAGGGATGGTAAACTTATAACCAAAAATACTTTTTACCGCCTGACTAAGCGTCCTATAGCTTCGACTGCCACTGTACGACTCATCACCTTTCAACATTGCAGATTGCATAGCCTGTGTCACAGCACCTGTACCGCTATCAGTAAGCAAATCGATAAACACATCGTCGCTCTCTAATAAAAAAGGGTTGTACCCTGCTTTCATCAGCGCCTGCTCTCGTTCTCGCTCCGTTGTTCTTTTCACTGGTTCAATAACCCTGATTCGATAAGGCTCCGGCACATAGTGTGAATCCATCGGATGTTCTTTATTATTGCTTATTGCTGACATAGGTATTTCTCCAGACATTTTTATTCTTAATGGGTACTTGGAGAAGGCATAGCTAAAGCTCTCTAGTTCAGTACACTCAATCCTTATTATTGCGGATTAAGGCGCTCTCGCTTTACCTCCTCCAACCTCACAAAAATGAACCAACAAAATGGGTTTGGATATTAATTTCAGCGTAATTTAACTATTAATAAATAAGAAAGATTAAGTGAAAAATGGAACTGGGGAGGCCAAAAGTATGGCGCTTTTCCAAGAAAGGAAATATTGAAATTTACACACACTTTCTCAAAGGGATAGTAAAGCTAAGTCATTAATTTTTATTAATAAGAATAATTAAATAAACAATCTACTCTCGAAGTTTCACTATGGATATTTGTGATATGAGAAAGGAACTAAAAGTACCTTTTCGGTTAAATAGAGATAGCGAGTTTATTATGATTCTAGGCAATACATTAGTTGTAGGTGCAGGACCCGCCGGCATTCAAACCAGTCAGATTCTTGCTCCTTTTAGTCAGAAAATAGCTCTCATAAGCAAAAGCTCTCATCAATGGGAGAATAGAAAAAGACTAATGCGACAACACGGAAACGTTGCTAGCTGTGAAGTAAGTAAGCCACAATTAGCACCACTTGTTGGTCTTATTAGATTTGATGAACTTTATACAGATTTATCTCCCCTGCCCTCTTCATGGGACACGCTAGTCCTAGCGACCCCCGCTCACGCCTATTGTGATGTCCTAGCTTCTTTTTCTGAGCTCTGCTTGAAAAATCTAAAGCAAATTATCCTTATGTCATCCATGATTGGTGGGTGTCTTATCCTAAAAGGGATATTGAAAAAGAAAAAGGTATCTCCCAACATCATTCTTTTTTCTAGCTACTTTGCAACGTCTCATTTTTCATCTAATCCAACAACACAACACCCTCTTACAGTCACGACTAAAACCGTGAAAAAAAGAGTGTATATTTATCTCTCCGAACCCAATGATGTCTTGTTTAATGCTTTAAGGAACGCATTAGAAAAAGTGAATGTTCAAGTCGTTCTCTTTGATAACCCATTTAGTGTAGAAGGCAGAAACGCTGCAGCTTATGTAAACCCAGCTTTTCTAATCAATACGTTTTCTTTAGATCATATTCTTTCAAACGAAGATGACACTAAATACATGTATAAGCTCTACCCCGAAGGCCCTATCACCATGGAGTTGATCAAAGAGTTACTGCATCATTGGAAATCAATTTCTCGCCTACTAGAACATTACTCAGCGGAACCAATCAACTTACTTCAATTGCTCAATGACGAAAATCTCCCCGTACTTGAGGCAACGATTCCAAAAGATAAAATAGACTCTTTCAATGAACTCAATGAAATAGAGCAAGAGTACCTACTCTATGTTCGATATAGCACAATACTGATAGACCCAAACCCTTTTTCAGAATCCAACACCAAAAAAAGCACTTTCGAGGTTTCTGCTAAGCCTTATCTCAAGGGGAAAGTTAGAAAAGGACGACTACAACTACCTATAACACCATTAGAAGATTTGCAGACACTTTATTGGCTTAATCATTTAGTTCAACAATCTAGCCTTGTTTCTTCTATCAGCTTTCAATCAATAGAAGTATTTGAATCTTGGGTAAAAGAAAGAAACCTGCCCACGACATTAATCCAAGCCCTAAAACAACGCGCTTCTGAATACTACGTTCATGCGACACCTTCTATCAGCCAATAAATTATCCTTAATTACTATAAGCCTAGGAGGAGTTTGCTTAGCATTTTACCGTTTTGCTTCACAAGAAGTCAGTAACGAAGGAAAAGGAGATTAAGGTGCGAATAAGAAAAGCAACTATCAACGACATATCCTCTATCAATGCTCTATGTCATGAACAACTGGCAGGTAGCCACAGTAAAATGAGCCATTACAACAGAGAACGAAACGAATACAGCTTGAATGATTACAACTTAAGCAAGCTAAGAATTATTGAATTACTTTTCACCGAATCCTTGATAAAAGAAAAAATCGAGAATAAAAACACTTATTTTTTCGTCGCTGAAACAAAAAAGAAACAGGTAGTAGGCTACCTAATCATCAGTGTTCATTCTCCAAAAAGAAAGCCAGTTATCCAACAACGAGCCCCATCTTTCTACGCTTATGTCGAACGATTCTATGTGTCATGTAAATACCACGGACAAGGTATTGAACTAGCACTACTCAATAGTTTTGATTATTGGAAAAAATACAAATCAGCACACTAATATTATCTTTCAAAATATAGAGAAAAGTTGTCAATGCTCAGGCTGAGCATTGACAACTTTTCTCGCATTTAAATCAGCCTAAATCGGTTCGTTTTCCACTCTAATCCATCAATCACACCTTCTTGGTACATGCCCCCCAATCATAAAAGAACGGCGCAAACCCATGTCCACCGGTTAGGTGGGATAGAGCAACACACACCACCACAACCCCTGCGGAAATTGCATATTCGATAGGGTCACCGGTTCTAAATCGACCTCCAAACAGATGGCAGCGCCTATCACTGTAAGGCGAAAAAGGCACACCTGATACTGTCATCGCATCAGTCAAAATATGGCTAACGCCACCCCAAGCAAATGCCATCCCGATCCAGTGATAATCCCAAACCAAAGTAAAGGCTAGGGAAGCCAGTAACCAATGCGTGAAAACATGTGTGGGGCCTCGGTGTTTGATATGTCGATTGCCAACCTTAAGTACGTATTCAAACCAATCGGGAGCAGTTGCACCTGCGACACACACAGCAACATGAGGAGGTGACACCACAGCACAAATCGTGCCTGCAATTAATGTATGATTGAGCCATTTCATCGTGATTGGGGATCGGAAGTAGGGCGGGGAAGATAAGCGAGTTTTTGAAGATAACGGTTCATCTGGTCAGTATATGTGGCTTCACACATTGCCACCCAAGCTAAACGATGCTCAACAATTTTAGCTTCATGCGCCAAAACATCTCGATGAGAAGAGGCCACCTTTTCAAGCAAAGCGACTTGCTCTGATACGTTCGCCCCCCCTTTTTTCACTCTCAATTGCGCTCTGGCCTCCAAAGAGAGATAAAGCCCCATTAAGCGATAGGCATAATTTCTATCAGCTAAGGATTGAGTAAAGCTTGCTACAGAGGTAGCTGTAGCAGTACGACGCTGGTATTCCCATTGGCGCTCCCGAGATTGTTCAGTTGTGGAGTAGAGCGGCATTTTGCCAACTATTCCAATGTAATGCTCAGTTATCTCTGGCCAACCTTCAGGATCATACTCATCGATGTTAGATTTCATGCCCGCAACCAAGTTTAAATCGAGCTTAAATTTACTCTTCTCTGGGTAGCACTTAAGTACAGTGTTAAAAATCGCATCCGGATCCACTCTTGGTGCCGGCGTGAGGGCAGGGGTTGGGACATTATAGTGGGGAGCTTGACCTTTTAAAGTAGGGAGCTCGTAGGGCTTGATTTCTGGCGGTAGCACCTCAGCTTCCTCCCAAGGCACACTAATACCCCAATCATTGGCATAGGCAGCACTGAACGCGCATAAACTAATCCATATAAGGAAAACATTAATCAGCACGCGTCGACCTTCTTCCAGTACCTAACATCTGAAGCCCACCAATAACAGCGCCAGCTTCCCATGCACCGGCCACCACACACATCGCTACCATGAACCAAATCAAGGCTTTGGTCGTATCGTAACTAACATCACTCTCTAAATTAATTCGCTGTGGAGCACGGCGCTCTACGATAGGTCGAAAAGAAGGAGGGAGCCTCCCTTCCTCGCTTGATGTCATTAACCAAACTTTGGAAGACAGTAAACATTTACGGGCTATTTGTGCTTTTCGGCCAGTCAGCTTATGAGCGTCATCAATAAAAAGTAAGGCTTGGGTGTCAAGAAGGTAATCAGCCAAGAGATCCGCCTTAAGCTGCAAGTTGAGCTTCCCCCAGGGCGTATAATCTTCTGATTGTACTTCTTTGTCTTGGTGCCATTTTGCAATGCCTTTCACCTCCACCCAACTTGATAAAGGCATCAGCCCCTCAAGTAAAATAGGTTGCGGCTTTTTCCCCAGATTTCGTGTCGGCTATCCTTTAAGCGCATAAGCCAGCGGCTTTTACCTGAATCATGCGCTCCCGTAATTAACTGACACTCCTTCCGGCGCAAGCTGGTTTCTTTACGATCACGACTTGGCGTAAAGCGTCTTGGTGCATCAACAATCAATGGTGTCACATAACGTGTTCCATCTCTTCGCACTCGTTTATGATCGGTTCTGAGTTTCAAAAATCGCATTCTATTCCGTCCTTACTTGCCCAGAATAAATCACCGTATTAGAAACTGAAAAAACCAAATAGCTCATTTCGAGCTTGTTCAAAACTCCATGTAATTGACATGTTTATAAGCAAATTAAAAGTAAATTATTGAGCGAAGAACTACTGTAAAAATCGCACAACGAAAAAAAATTTTATGTGAAACATAGGGGGAAACAACAAGGACAAGAGGTACAACAACAGTCTCATACTTCATCAAGCGCGTATTTATACGACAGATTAATTAGGGTTGGGCATAGTCGCTTGGCTCGCCACACCATTGCAGGTCAAGACGTCACTCTTTCCCCTTTCTAAATAAGTTTGTGTACTACTTTATCAATCTTCTTATCTAGCAAATTCATCACTGAGAGCTTGTTTGTATCTAAATCCATGAACCTAGATTTAGCGTGTCCCCGCCTTGATACAGTGACACTGTCACTTACTATTTCTTTTACTAAGCCTAAAAACTTAGTTCCACCCATTTATTTTATATCGCTGGCGATCACCCGCAACGATCAGAGTAGTAAGACCCTAAAATTCGAGTACACAATAAAAAGTTAATGGATCAAATGAGACAAAAATGAGAAATCAAGCGATCAGAAATCCATAGATTAATGAAGATAAACATATCAATTACATGCGATTAGTGACAAACATAAAGTTATTTTAAAGCTAGATGTTAGAGTATTAACACTTACTTAACAAGCAACATCAAAACTCTCTAGAGATTTGGTGTTGCTTGTTAAGTCACCGACTGAACCTGAGTGAAGTTGGTATTATTGTAAAACTAGATCCTAAAGGTTCTAGTTTCTTAGTAGCCACATAAAAGTATAGATATTTACCGAAAATATATTAATATTTACCGGTTCATTATAAATATTTACCGATTAAATATTAATATTAGACGATCTTACATATAAACATTTACCGAACATAAGCATTAACATATCAACATTAACCGATCTGATTGACGGGTAAGATCATAATTTAATGATCCTTGGATCAGGTTGATGGAAAAACAAACAAAAACTATAGCTCATCAGTAATCCTATCTTAAGTTTGATCTTTTAGAATCAAGTAAACATTTACCGATATTTATACATAATTTATGTGATGAGATGTCTATATTTTCCGAAATCATATAGACATCTACCTAAGTTAATGAGGTAAGTAAGGTTATCTGTTAAAATGATACTATCGCACTCTTAGGTAATGATCATGACGTTATCATCCAACTCTAGCCTGACAGTTATTAATGAAGAGGACCGAAAGAATCGGTTTATCTCATCGATTCTTTTCTCTAGAGCAACCATCTTTCACCCTGCATCTCGTTTAACTTCTACGATGCAGTCAAAACTGATTCAAATCGCTCAAAGTGGTGGCACTGATCCAAATCACCCACTAGAAAGTGTGAATATTAATAGTTATGGAAAGAATTTCAGAGTTGATCTGCATGTAGATTATCTACTACAGCCTCATCGCGATATCCTCGAAACAATGCTGGCCTACGCTCAAACGATTCAATTAGATGATGCTTCTTATGAAGCCGGCGCACGTTTAACCTGGTCTCAGGTGTACCAAACCATTTCTGATGGTGAAATATCAGATACTCAACAAGATGGCTTCGACTCTTTTATTGACCGAGACGCGACCGTTTTATCAATGAGTATGTATGAATTAGCAACCCGAATGGGCATGGCGACCACTCGCGCGAACTACGATCAAATTGAACGCCGCATTACTCAATTAGCAACGGCTCACTTAGTGATAAATGAGCTTGATGAAGAGCAGAACGTAATTGGCAAAAAGCCATTAGAGTTTGTTCAAGATTACCGTTTTTATTGTGACCGAAGTAAATTTAAAACAGGCCGTAAAAACAGTAAGAACCTCACTAACCATGTGTTCTTAGTTCCAGACATGCGTCTATTGCAGGCGATACGCGACCATGGCTATTATTACCGATTAGAACAGCACAAAATGACCAACTATAGTAAACCGTCAGTTCGTTCATTCTTAAAATACATTACCACGCATAAAGCTGAGTTCTTACACAACAAGAAGTTTGAGTGGGCACTCGATAGCTACATTCAATCTATTGCTTCGAAGGTCAGCCATAGTTTCCGTAGTGATCTCAGAAAAGATTTGCTAGCCAATGCCGTTCAAATCGAAAAAGACTTCAGCCTTCAATTTCGCGATGTGGGGAATGGCATACAGATATTCTACATTGGGGAGGGTGAGGCATGATCATTCAATCTCTTGATAGCTTGATGGCTTCACCTGCTAGTCAAAACTTAAGTTTCAGCTTAAAAGGTTTACTTAAAGGACATGTAGGCATGTTAATTGCCGCGCCTAACGTTGGTAAGTCTCACCTAGCATTGTGTATTGCAATGGAACACGCTTCTTCAATATCTTTACTCGGGATGAGCGCGGCCGATAAACCCGCAAAAACCTTAGTATTGAGTTCAGAAGATAGTGCCGGTGTCATCCAGTCTCGGATGAAAGAAAAGCTAGCTAATTGCACAGCCACTATAAAGTCAGAGCTAAAAAACAATCTCCACTTTCTAACGGATATTGAACCGATAGTGATTCCACCCGATAGCTCGGTCCAAGAACAGGCAGAACATAAGCAATATTTAGATCAACTCAAGCAAACCTTCTCGGAATTCGACTTAGTGATAGTGGATACGGTGACGGAATCAATAGGCCGTTGTGAAGAGGTAAAACACGATCGCTTAATCAAAAATGTTTTTCAGAGCCTTGCTAGTGAATCAGGTGCCAGTTTGTTGCTTGTTCATCATGTGAATAAAGATGAAATCCGCGGTAACCAAGAAATTACTATGGCCTCAGGTGCAGGTTTAACGTCGATAATGCGATTAACAAAGTGCTTGTTTACGTTAAAGAGAAACAAAGAATCGTTGTCGATTAAATACCTTAAGAGCAATTACTTACCTGAAAATGAAAATCAAGAGTTCGCGGTTGAAGTGAGACAAAGCCTCACTATTAATCCACAGGTCTTCAGTTTGAAATCCAAGGCGTCTAAGCCCGCGCGCTCAGCGCAAAGTATTAAGCAGAGCCCTAAAAAAATCACGCTGCCAGGGACTATTCCAGAACAAGAAGAAATTGAAGAGCGTAAAAACCTCAGGGACGTTTTGTAAGCGACCTCTCACACTTTCAAACAGCACCGACATTCGGTGCTGTTTTTTTATCTGACCCTGTTCGCACTCTTTGTTATCCGTTCATATTTTTTCGCTCAGCTTGTCCAGTTTGGATCGCCTTTAATTAAGGAGGAAGCATGGCGAACTACGCGTATTTAAGAGTCTCATCAGATAGCCAAGATGTGGCAAACCAAAAGCACGGGATCTATGACTACACCAATAAGGTTGGGATTGGTCATTTGGTGTTTGTTGAAGATGTGGTGACTGGCAAGAAAAAATTGCGGCAACGTAAATTAGGTGCATTAGTGGAGGGCATGACGAGCGGAGATTGCATCGTATTTGCTGAAGTCAGTCGAATTGCGCGTTCTACTTTATAAGTGCTTGAGGTTCTCGAAGTGTGTATGGAAAAGAAGATAAATGTCTATATCGCGAAACAGAATTTACAGCTAGATGGTTCAATGCAATCTCGCATAACCGCAACGGTGCTAGGGCTTGCGGCAGAGATAGAGCGTGAGTTTATTTCGATGAGAACGAAGGAAGCGCTTGCTGCTAGAAAGAAAAACGGCATGATTCTCGGAAGACCAAAGGGCCAAGCTGAGAAGCTGAAGCTCGATGTTAAACGTGAACAAATAGAGAAGTATTTAAAGATGGGCTTGGGGATTCGTCCCACAGCCAAATTGATCGACGAAGCGCCGAGTACACTGCGTGACTACATGAAGCGACGCGGGTTAACCCTTAAATTAGCTTAAGGGTTAAGAGAGTTGTGAAAAGTGCTTGGCAGGCGACATGTGCTTACCAAGAACGGCTGCAATCACAATGTGATTTTGCTTTTGGATGTAATAAATCACATGGTGCTTTAAAGGAAACCGGAAGTAGTTTTTTCCCAGTTCAGAAACTTCTATGCCAAGCAGCTGGTTGTTCGCCAGTAATTCCATTGATTGCTTGAGATCTGAAAAGTAAGTCGTCCATTGTGTTTGCCCCAATCGCTCTAATGTATAGCGACGAATCTCAATGAGATCAGATTGCGCTGCAGAAGAAAGCTTGTAGTGCATCATTAATCAAATTTACCTTGGTTAAGTGCGTTCATGAAGTCGTTACCGTCGACCAGGTTATCTGATAGAGCATCGGCCTCTGCTTGTTCGAAGCGTGATTTCACCATCATCAATTTGAGTGCTTCAAGTTGTTCATATTCTTCACAAGACATCATCACCGCAACGGGTGAACCGTTCTTATTAATTTGTACAGGTTCACGTTGAACCTTCATCAGTAAGTCACCAAATTTGGTTTTAGCTGTATTAGCAGTAAGTGATTGCATAATATTCTCCTTTTCGTTCATTATAAACTAATCGAACGATTTAACCAATTTGTATTATTCTGTGATTGAAGGTAATCTGATGTAGTGTCCATAAAGGTGTAACTTTGTGGACAATGCTTGCTACCCATCTCAAATGTGTCCACTTAGTCTTCTAAATATCAAATGAACATGTACACTAAAGTTAACCAATCTTAATGTTCACTTTAAGGCAATTCTCATGAAAATTGGCTATGCCCGTGTCAGTACCCAAGACCAAACACTTGATGTTCAACTTGAACAGCTTAAAGCCCTAGGTTGTGAAAAAATTTACCAAGAACAAGCGAGTGGTAAATCTTCCGATAGGGAACAGCTTAACCTTTTGCTCGATTTTGCGAGGGAAGGGGACGTGATTCATGTTACCAAAGTTGACCGCATTGCCCGTAATACTATCGATGCTCTTCAAATTTCCGATCAGCTTGCAGCAAAAAAAGCCGGCTTAGTTTTTCATGATTTAGGCGACTTAGACATTAATAGCGATGTCGGTCGAGTAATTTATACCACCATTTCGGCGTTCGCAGAGATGGAAAGAAAACGAATTTTACAGCGCTGTAATGAGGGTAGGGAGCGCGCGCGAGCTGAAGGGAGGCACCTCGGCCGATTTCCTGATAAGACGCTTCACCAACGCATTCAAGAGCTTGCAGAGCAGGGGATAAATAAGCATGCGATCAGCAAAGAGTTAGGGTGCAGTCGAACAACGGTTTATAAGGTGTTGGGTTGAAGCTCCTAGTGATTGCTTGGTAGCTTTTGTTTTAAAGTACTTTGAAAAAAAAGCTAAATTACGAATTTTGAGTGGTATATTTATGAAGCGTTGGGACGATATATAGGAATAGCTACGAGCAATAGGACAAGCGCGTGATTCTACATGAAAAATTCTCAATAATATTATTGCTTTTTTAGCGCGACAATCATAGATACCTTCACTGAACCATAAAACGAATTCAGTGAAGGTGAGTAATCAAAAATTTATTCTTTGAATAAAGAAAACCACGGGCTTACCCGTGGATGAATGCCAATTCCAAAATTACAGCGTAAGCTGTAATTTTGGTCAACGCTTATCGTTGTCACGGTAAGTACCCCGGGTATGACCGGGGGAAATTTCTTTATTTACCGTACTCTGTGATCATATAGTGGCTTTGATAAAAAGGTGACATTCTATTAGCGAAGATTTTCAAAAGGTTTTCTTTATCAGAAATGAATATAGATTGAAAGTTATTACTAAGCTTAGTTGTTAAAAGTGTTCTAAGATAGAATGAGTTACTACATCTTAGATTAGAAAGTGGTTCGCAATTTTTGAAAATTAAAATGGTTTTTTTGTCATTATATTGGATTTTTTCTATATTTTTTAAGATTTTAAAAATATCCAAGTCTGAAGGGAAATTAGTTAAATCCCAACAGTAGAATTCTATGTTATTTGATTTAGATAAGGAATATAGTTCTTTTAAAAAACTTTCACTTAAGACTGAGGAGTCAGCAGTTGATATCTTGTAATTTAAAGACCAAGAAAATTTTATAAATAACTCTGGACTAATATTATTCATTTTCATTAACCCATTTGGCTAGGTTACCTGTGAGTTTTAAATCGTAACGCTTTAACTTTTTCAAAAGATAAAAATTAGATTTTGTTTTTTTTCTTATAAATTCTTTAGTAAAACTATCCGATTCATAATATAATGTATTGCAATTAAGAGTGCTTTCACCATTGGATATTTTTCTTATTATTGTTCTTTTACCTGTACCTATAATTACATTTAGAAGTTCACACTGTTTGATCTTAAGTAATGCAACCCCGTTACCTTCAGCAACTATCTCATAGAAGATATTACTAAATGTAGATGTCCAAGTTATGTTGTTATCAAAACCTAATGATTCATGCGTTTTGGTAAGAAAGTATCGTTCAAAATAAATTAAAGGTGGTTTCATGTAATAATAATTTTTATCATTAAATTTGTTGATTTTAGAAATGATACCTTCAGCTAGGAAGTAATAGGAACTATCTCCAGGTATTGAATATATAGATTCCATACCATCAAGTATTAAATTTAGGTTTATAATTTCATCGTGACTGAGTTTTATCTTTAACTGATATTCGGGCGAATGCCAGCGAAGTAGTTTTTTAATTATTTCTTTAGATTTGTACTTGTTTATCTTTGCTTCTTTACTAATCAGTTTTGTATATTTATAGAGTCTATCTTGCACGTATTTTAAGTCATAGTGAGCAATTTCACTAACATCATTTGCAATTAGAATTCTAATTAATGGGGAGTCTACTTGATTTTTTATTTCTTCAAATAACTCAATGTGGGAATTTTTCTCATAAATGAATTTGTATAATATATAATGAGACTTTGTAAGAGGAATTCCAGCCTCCCTAGATAATATCCTAGATTGAAGCTGAAGTTTTTTTATAATTCGAACACTTTGTTTTTTATTCATGATAGATTTCCCAATGTTAAAAAATTATATTTTTCGCTATCACTTCCCGATAATTAGCTAAATATAAAAATAACCATTTGGTTTACTATTCTTGAATTTACTGTTTGAGGCTCTCTATAGATTTGGCGGGAAGTCCACGTATAGCCTCAGAATACGCTACTAAACTATATGATTTTTTTTGGCATTAGTCAAAGTTCTTACTTGAAGTCCTGAATAACTAAGATCGTCAAAATAAATTTTATATAAGTTAATTTATTAGGTAACGAAAAATAGCGCGACAAAATGACCCTTTTGTTGCGCTATAAATATTCAGTAAGGTTTTTTATCTTGTTGATAAATAAGAGTTATTTTTCTGGCATAGTTGTGTTGTAGTTTTATTTTCAAACTCCACACCGATTGATTATCTCTAAATGAATGGCTTGCAGATTCATCTAAACAGAGTAGTTTGGGTCGGCTTTGTTTCCTAAATCAGGGAACTAAAT
>NZ_AJZD02000323.1 GCF_000272105.2 Vibrio splendidus 12E03 | reverse complement strand
GAAACTTCTACGTTTTAATTGACAGTGGGGTCATATCAACGCCGCATTAAGGTGTGAGCGACGCTTGGCTATACTTGAGCGATGCGAAACTGCCAAGCGTTGCGAATCACTCTTAAATGCTTTGTTATGCTTGTGTTTCCACTTTCTCATCCACTAATGAAAACTGGACTGGTTCTTCTTCGGTGAATTGATCTATCAAATTAATAATCATATCTCTAGACACGCCGACAATAGTATTGTCTTTTTTGTGCTCGATACCGATACCTGCAAACCTAAAAGTTTCACTTAAGTTGTTTTTTAGAGTTTGACCCTTTGAGAAAAAGTACATTGCCCCGCCACTCATACCTTGCGGAGATGGAGCCATACTCACGTTACCTTTGTACTTTAAACTCTGATTTTTCCTTTCGTAAATTCCCGTAATAAATTGCTTGTTATTACCTCGGACTTTAGAAACAATCGTGAAGTATTGTGCTGATTTGAAGTAAAGACTATTTTCTTCTTCGTGAACAAACTGGTTTCGCAATGTTTCTGAGGACTTAGAATTGTGGATTTTTTTGGCTTTACATTTACTTGAAGGAAAGCCTGTCCAAGCAAAGTGCTTTTTGTCGAAGCCAAGCATGCTAGATTCACTGATGTCAAAATAATTTTTTCCATCAAGAACCTGATTAAAACAGTCAACAATTACAATATCTTTGTCTTCAAAGACTCTATACCCAATCGCAATGTCAGATATGGCGTAGAACTCACCATCTGAACCAAAAATGTAAAAATCACTAACATTTAATACATTGCTCAATGCGTGAGCTGCGAAAGCGAAGTAATGAGCACCTTTGTATTTAAGTAATGTTGCTGTAGATGAAAATTCATAGTTACCAAGTGAGTCTTTATAGTATAGAGGTATCACAAACCTCTGAGACTCACGACCATAACTGTCTGATTGATAAGTAAAACCATTCGTCATTTATAATTTTCTCGTAATTTTTTCGTAATTTTTTCGTAATT
>NZ_AJZD02000322.1 GCF_000272105.2 Vibrio splendidus 12E03 | reverse complement strand
ATTACTGCTTTGCCAGTTAAGCGCCTCTTGGTTTGTCACATCAAGTACTTGACCATCAGACAAAACTGCTTCTGCTTTAAATCGGACTGTAAATCCTTGAGGGCTTTGTGCCATTTTGGGAGTGACAATAAGATCTATAATGTTATTTGGCAACGCGGGAGGTTCAGTGAGAAGTCCTCCATCACCATTATTACACCCAGCCAGTCCTATCACTGTCAGTATTGAAAGACTAAGCCCTAAAAATAATTTCATTAATCTCATTGTTGTAATGCCTCTGTCTTCTCTACTACTCGCTCTTCTTTCGTATTAAAGTCAATCTCAACTCGACGATTCTTCGCTCGCCCTTCTTTGCTATGATTATCCGCCACAGGTTGGCTTTCACCCATACCGATAACCGTTAAACGCTCTGACGCTACGCCATTCTCGATAAGGTAATCCGCCACCGCTTGTGCACGTAGCTCCGACAGGGCTTGGTTATAAGCCTCAGCTCCGCTGCTGTCGGTGTGCCCCGTAATGGATATACCCCCAACGGCGTATTGTCCCAATGCGCGAACTAACGAATCTAAGCCTTCATTGGGTTGAAATATCAAGGAATCAAACGCAAACCAAGCATAGGCATCAAGGGAAATGTATTTTATGACGGTTTTAGTCTCAGGAGGTAAGACGGGGTTTAATTGTGAATCAGGAACCAGTTTATGTGTTTTTTGACCAAAATGGTACGTCAGCCCTAGCGAAGTAAAGTGTAAATCCGATTGAAGGACATCACTGTCTCCAATGCCATCAATAAACTGATATTCCCCTCGTAGTGACCATTGTTGAGAAAATCGGTAGTCAATACCCAGTGCGACCAGTGTGTTCCAATCTTGACTGTTTTGTTGCCCCCAATCAGAGGTCTTATCAATATCTTGATAAGAGGCCCCTAGGCGACTAAATAGCGTCCAGTCAGGGGATAGGTGATAAGAAAACTTTGCAGAAAGCTCCGCCCCATAGGCATCAGCGCTGACACGGCTTCCATTATAAGTGGCGTCAATTTCACCATAATCCGTCACGCCAGCCTCAAGAGCCAGCCAATCATTGAATTGGTAGCCAGCATAAACACCGCCACCGAAGGTATCCTCATTACATTCATTAGCATCACTTTCACAAGCATCTAGAAAGTAACCCCAGCCAAAACGTCCGCCAACATAAAAGTGGGGAGATAGTGAAAGTTCATGGGTTGCTTCTAGTTCAGGAGCTCCTTTAGCTAGAGATAACCCACCCACACCCATTGAGAATATTAACAACACTGAAGTGTTTTTTTTCATATTTATCCATTCAATAAAGATTTGCTTCAAAATAGTAGTAATCGAGTAGGCTACCAGAACTGTCCTTCCTATGCCCATAGCTTCGCAGATTTCTTTGTAGATATGTCCCTCGTAAAGAATGCTCTGACCCCATTCAAGTTTAAATTCTGGGTTAAAAGTGCGTCTATCACGCTTAGTCATAATGTCACCTGATTAAGAGATGATCATACATCACCTCTTAATCAGGTGGCCAAATTCACTATGCCACTACACACAACATCCAAGTATTGGTGACTACAGGCTTACATCTAAGTATGTATTAATAAATTCATCTAATGGCATAGGCTTAAAGAAAAAGTAACCTTGTAAATAGTCAACGCCATGTGATATTAAATACTTAGCTTGTTCTTCTGTTTCTACGCCCTCTGCTACAGTTTTCATGTCTAAGCGAACGGCGAGATCTAATAGGTTTTCAACAATGTGCATTGATACTGAGTTAGTTCCGACCATCTGTACAAAACTTCGGTCTATTTTTAATACGTCAAAGTGAAACAGGTTTAAATAGTTCAAACTGGCGTGTCCTGTCCCAAAATCGTCGATAGCGAGTTGCACATGGTGCAGATGTAGCGCATCAAATAACTCTCTTGCCTCCCGAGTACCTTCAATTAACTCTCTCTCTGTTAACTCAAAAGATAACGCAACTTTAGCCTCGGATAAAGCATTTAGGAAGCCTAAACTGTCCTCCAATAATTCTGATTGGGTACAATGCTTAGCTGAGATGTTAAATGAAATATTGAATTCTTCAGAAAAACAGCCCTGATGAGGACTGAGCTTTTTCTGTACTTGGTTCATAAGTGATTTCGTCATGGGAATGATCAGGCCAGACTCTTCAGCTAATGGAATAAAAAGATCCGGATTGATAACCCCTTTACTTGGGTGTAACCAACGTGCCAACACTTCAACGCCAACCATGTTTGAGTCTTTATCTACATAGGGTTGAACATAAGGAATGATTTCTTCATTCTCTATCGCCGATGCTATAAGTGTTTCCAAGGTTTCCGGTTTGTTCATCAAACGATACGCTCCCCATGAAAGTGCCCCACATAAGAAGAGAAAGTAGATGACTAAAAGTAATTTGTGATCTTGAATATATTCAATGTAATCGTGATAAGTGAGCTCAACACTCAATGAATACGGGTAGTTAGAGGAGTTGATAGATAAAGATGCACTTGTAGAGTTAGGGGTAAAAAACTGCTGATCATCCATTATCTTGCCATCAATGTGCAACAAAATATGTTGTCCTTCAATAACAGACGCCAAGACTTGTCGTACGTAGTAGCCAGATATTGAACTGACTACAATAATATCATCATACTGTGATACAAACGCTAATGATGACTCTTTAGGATTAAAAGAAGAATGTTCCTGCAGAAGCAGCGTACGGGATACCATGTCTTTCTCAATAGGTAGATCCACTTCTCCTTCTAAAGAACTGCAATAAATACGTTTTTCTTTTATGAAGTGTATAAACTGAACATCTGGGCTTATGGCAACAAGCTCACGTAAGAAAGGGAGAGTATCTCCACATGGCTTCTGTGTATAGAGATATGCTCTTTGGTTGGTTGCATCAGCATTACGGATAAGTTTATCTAGGAGAGTAACCCCTGACTTCAGTAGCTTTTCAGAATCATGCTTTAGGTGAGAGCTTGCCAATCCACCTAAGACACAAAAACTAATACTCAATGACAAACCTAATATTGTAAGGGGTACTAATCTCTTCTTGGACACATTATTATCCCTAAATGATTTTCTATATTTAGAATAGCTTAATCATCTAGTTAGAGCATAAATAAATGACATGGCGCTATTAATCTACTCGCATTCTAGAGCACCACTTCCTACGTAAAAAACAGGCTTTAGCTCCTCGGTTATTTTCCTAGACCATCATTTCAATACGCATTTTCGCCCACCTCATATTCAGTCATACCACAATACTGTAAAAAAAACAGTATAAACATAGGTAAATATGATCAATCCATTTGATGATAGTTTATTTTTATAATGCACCAATATAACTAACGCCCACCGATATCAGCCTCGCGTTTACGACATAAGTTCCAGAGAGGCTTGGTGACGTTTAATTTTCTCAACAAAATGATTCGATACATCGGGTTGCTGTCAAACCGACGTCGCAGTGAGAGGCTCCCTGAGGTCTACGATGCCTTAGGCATCGCCCCTAAAAACTCACTTGAAATACCAGGTTACGCGATTGTTCAGGTAAGGAATCATTGAGATTCCTTACCTTCAAGAAAAAGAACTGTGGAAACAGAAAGACTACGTTGATGATGGCCTACAAGTTAATGCGCAGTGCAGAGACTAAGTGGCGTCGTCTACGAGGTTTGCACTCCTAGCTACTGTTCATTAAGCTACAACCGCTTTAACTTTCACTGCCAGCCTTTATTTTAGTTTCCGATTATTCTCCTCAGCCACAAAACACCACTCAAATTTTAATGCAACTGAATTTATAACTTTTTATTTTCCAAGCTGCCCTACCGCCCCTAAACTAGGCATATAAACAAAACAAAATGGCGAGGTGCCTAGGTATGCGATCGTTACTCTTTATTTCAACAGCAGTATTATCAACTCTTATCTCTTTTCACTCGGCGGCCGAAAATGTCACTGTGCGTTGGACGGGGAAAGTTCCGACTTCTGACTGCGCTTCAAACCCTATTAGCAACCAAGTGGCATTCAACTCACTCAGTGAACCCTGTAAGCTAGAACTCAAACAGAGTGGAACAACTACGACGCCGAAAACAGAGAACAAGATGGTCTCATTTGATCTGTAAGTTAAAATGAAAAGCCATTAGGTAGGCATAACAACTAGTTTAATATTCAACCCGACCTTGCCTTCGAGCGCAGAGGAGAAATAATACAGGTACGATAATTAAACTGGTTGTTTGTTTATGAAAATCACTTTGCACCATGCCTCGCTGAGGCTCTCCATTGAGGGTTGCTCTGCCATCAAACCCATTCAACTCACACTCAGTGAATTTTTAGTTCTCGAAGAGTTGCTCGCTCATCAAGGGGAACATTTAACAAAACACCACCTGCTCAAAACGGGTTGGCCCAATTCTTACGTTTGTGATAATGCGTTAAATATGGTGATTATGTCTTTGAGAAAGAAGCTTCTTATGCTAGGTGGATGGATTGAAATCAGTACTATCTATAGAGTGGGCTATAGTCTACATAAAAATTGACGAAATATGTGTTTTGCCATGAGTTTGAACGCTATCCCCCTAAAAACCAACGTCGCCAACCAACAACTTGTCTTTGAATATTCCCGATACATTCAGTCAACACGGCCAGTCCGCCGTGAGACAAAAACTTCATTTCCCAAGCTAATAACAGCAGTGCCGAGATAGTCTCTAACGAAGCATTAACCTCCATCAGCAACTTTGCAGCCCGCTCTTTTCCAACCGTTGTTGACTTGCTTTGTAAATTAGTCAAGACTACATTACGAATCGCTAACGTTATTTCTTTAAGCAATTGTTCACCCGTTGTAAACCGAAATGCTCTGGGAAAATGCTTATGTTGGTTCCAATATAGCTTATACAATTTTTGTAGGTCATAGTATATTCGATTATGTTTAAAAGGTTGCCCCATAATTATCCCTCACCAATTCGTCACAAACTTGTCTCTGAGTTACTCCGTAGTGCGCAACTTGCCGGTCGTAGCCAACAAAAGGCCACGCAGGCTTTGCAATTACCGGCTTACTGCCACGAGCTCAGCCATGCCATACTTAACGGTACCTATAGCCCTGAACCCTACCAACACTTCGCCATTACCGAACCTAAACTCAGAGAGATTTACGCCCCTTCGTTCAAAGACCGTATTGTTCAAATGTGGGTGTGTAGTCATTTAACCCCACTAATGGAAAAGCGTTTCATTGACGACACTTACGCAAACCGAAAAGGTAAAGGAACCTACGCGGCTATAGAAAAAAGCCAAAAATTAATGAGGCAACCAAAGCACCAATGGGCTATATCGTTAGATATATACAGCTATTTTAACCAGATAGATAAATCCCTTTTACTCAATAAAATAGAACCGCTTATTACCAATGCCACCATTCACCCACTTAAACAGCGCTGCCTTATTGAAGTAACCAAGAAAATAATCACTCACGATACCGCACGTGAAGCTCTTACTCGAACAGGGGATCAGTCTCTTTTGCACGCCATCCCGAAACATAAACGACTCATTCACAGCCCAATAGGAATAGGCCTGCCGATAGGGAGCGTTACAAGCCAATTAATGGGCAATTATTACCTCAACGACCTAGACCACTTTATTAAGCACGAGTTAAAAGTAAAAGGTTACGTGCGTTATATGGATGACCTATTTTTACTTGCCGACTCTCCTAATACCTTACGATACTGGCAGCAAGAAATTAAGTATTACCTTAAAGAACACTTAAAGCTTAAGCTGCACCCAACAAAGGTTCGCCTAGATAAAGTTACACATGGTTTTGACTACTTGGGTTATCGCATTTATGGACACCACAAATTTATACGCCAATCTACAGTACAATCGCTCAAGCAACGATTGTGTTACTTTCGTTCTTTACTTGAACCAAATAAAACGTTTTCAAACGTGCATCCACCCGAGCGAGGCCTATGGCAGCAATGGCACAGAGCAGGCAACACGCCTCCAATAGGGGGGCCTTTATATCACGCAATGCTAAGTACTATTAATAGCTACTACGGGTTATTGAGCCATGCTAACCATTGTAAACTACGTAAATCCCTCTACCACCATCACTTCGGCGAATTAAAAACACTCTTTATTCCTGCGAATGCACGCTATACCAGCGTTAAACTCCGCTCTTGCTATTTTTGATAAGGCGACACCACTGAGTATATGTCAGCCTGATACGCACGAGGCGTAGTTCTGACTGGACGGGTTGCCGCTGCGGACGTTGCCAACGATGAGGCGCACGCCGTAGTAATGGAAACCATTAGGCGTCGCTGACCAGTAGTTGTTGTTGGTCGCCCAACCCTTCACATTTGCACTTATTGTTTATACGGAGTGTTGCCTTTCGACTTGCTCCCCTTTGTTACCTTTTAGGCCATAAGTGCCGATAACATACCAGGGCCCGCTCACCAATGCCGTAACAAAGGTGCTCTCTAGGCGCAGCTAGGCTGCTATGTTTCCTGTTTTATAGAGTGTCGCCTTATCAAAAAATAATGACTATGGTTATCTCTCAGTCCAACGAATAATATCGAGCAGCAACCTCCCCTCAGGGTGAGATGTGTCCGGTGTGCACTCGTCTAACTGGTGTACTAACCACTGTGGCATCCAAACTTTAACGAAGCTGTTATCTATTTTTAGTCTAGGGTTTAAGTCAGACCGCTCATGTGCAGGTAAGTCGTTTTTGTGCGATAGATACCACTCTTCCCAATTAGACATATCGGCACAAAAATCGATACTGATGATGCCTTTTTCGTCGGGAAACACGCCTACTTTCGCCAGGCTACTTGCGGGTAACCCGCCAGACAGGACACATTGTGAACCGAGTTTTTTCACCACTTTAGCCGAGACTTTTAAAGCGGGTAAAGAGGGGCGAGTTTCCACCCACTGCTGCCATGCGTAAAGTGCTTGGTCATAAAAGCGAACAAACATACCTTCCTGAATACCAA
Organism: Vibrio splendidus 12E03; assembly: GCF_000272105.2. Lineage (GTDB taxonomy): Bacteria > Pseudomonadota > Gammaproteobacteria > Enterobacterales > Vibrionaceae > Vibrio > Vibrio splendidus_I. The sequence continues at coordinate 495 of NZ_AJZD02000322.1, read as the reverse complement.
TAATTTTACCCCCTTGCTGACTCAGATTGAGTTTTGTTTCAATATCCAAAAATAATCCCTTAATTTTTAAAAGAAAAAACGGCCCTGCGGGCCGCAAACTCTAAATGTTGAACGTTAAACCCTAAGAATCTGATACGCACGAGGCGTAGTCCTGATAGGATGGGGGGCCGTTGCTGACGTGGCCATTGCGGAGGAGCACGTAGTAGTAATTGGAACCATTAGGCGTCGCTGACCAGTAGTAGTAGTAGGTCGCCCAACCCTTCGCATTGAACATGTTGCCATAGTGACTATGAAGACTACTCAACTCATCGCGAATTGCTAAACGCCAATTAGTCCTACTGTAGAGCCCAATTGTGTTATATTCAGCGCAAAGTGCATTGGCCTGAGACCATGTGAAAAGAGCAAAGGAGCCGGTAGGGCCATTGGTACCGTTTTCTGTATTCGTAGAGCTATATCCATCGTAGCCTAGAGCCCCTAAAAAGCGGACACTTGGGG
>NZ_AJZD02000321.1 GCF_000272105.2 Vibrio splendidus 12E03 | reverse complement strand
ATAATACGCACTAAGAGCTAATTTGTTTAAGACCGTCTAAAGCATCCAGATAACCAGAAACAGCCTTACCATTACGATACAGCTTATCTCTAAGCTGCTCATTCTTGCGAACCTCTGATAAGTAAAGCTCTCGATACTTCAAAGCCTCATAACCGCCCTTGATTAATGCCTTACTCATTGTAGACGTGTTGGTTTGGTCTTTTAGGTCTGAAAGCATTTTCTCATGCTCTGTTGTGTCTCTAATTGTAATTGCCATCATTTTTCCTTTCTGCAGAAATTACCTGGTTTGATTATGGTAGCAAAATAATAACTCGAGTCCAGGAACCGGTGCGTGTTTTGATAGCAAACATAAAAATCATAATACGCACTAAG
>NZ_AJZD02000320.1 GCF_000272105.2 Vibrio splendidus 12E03 | reverse complement strand
GATTGATAGGTTTAAATTGTTAAAGAGCTTAACTTCTTGAGCGTTCCTTTTAAGTAAGGAGCCTCTCGAAGTGGACGGCCATTCTAGCGAATTAACATTCAGTGTCAAACACTTTTTGAAAATTAATTTTTTGTCGCTTTCCGTCTTACTGATTCTTGCTGAAGCCTTGTGGCGTCTGCCGTCTCAGTGGTGTCGCATTATAGGGAACCCTCTCAGCTTAGCAACTACTTTTTCATAAAAAATGAATAAATAGGGGTTAACTGCCTAATAGTTCACCTAAACGTAAAAAAGAGAGCATTTCTGCTCTCTTTTTGCTCAAAACCTAAGGGTATTGTTAGATAAATGCGTAAGCATCAGCGTACATATGGTCACGCTTTGCTTCTTTATTCTGAGTAAATAGGTCTCTTGCAGCGCCCGCCATTTCAAAACGACCTGCAATATAGATATCGAAATCAGCTAATGATTCGAAACTTTGCGTAATAGCCTCAAGCACATTACCAGTTTGACCGTGCCAAACTTCCGGTGCTTCTTCTACTACTGGTACAAAGTGCACGTTGCTATGCTTTTCTGCAATGCCAACCAACTCTTCTTTCGCATATAACTGGCACTCATCTTTTGCGCCCCAGTATAGGTAGATTTCTTTCGAGCTATTTTGCGCGATGCAGTGATCAAGAATAGAGCGCACGTAGCTGAAACCGGTACCACCAGCAATAAGTAATAGAGGGCGATCGCTTTCTTCTTTGATCCAAGCATCTCCGTGTGGCGCATCAATAGCAATATCGCCATCTTCAGCTTGTGCCTTCTTCATCTCTTCAACGACTTCTAATGCGTAAGCATTATGCTCGGCAGCACCAATGTGCAGCTCAAGCTCACCTTCGTGGCGGCAAGGGCTACTTGCGATAGAGAATGGGCGCTTATCTTTCTCGCCCATTTCAACCATCAGGTACTGGCCCGCTTTAAAAGCGACTGGTGTTTCTGGGTGAAGTAGGATTTGGTAAGTATTACAAGCCAAAGGCTCGATAGACTTCACTTTACATTTAATAGTCATGTTCTTCCTCTTACTAACCCTTAATCGGCAAAGGTTAGAACTAAATTACTTTCTGCAAATGCTTGGCAAGCAAAAATCCAGCCTTGTTGCTGCTCTTTCTCTGTGAGCATGGGTTCAAGGTGGTAACTCACTTGCCCTTCTAATTTTTTGCACATACACATTGCGCATGCACCAACTTGGCAACGGTTTGGGAAATAGATATCGCTGTTGAGCGCAGCATCCAAGACCGTTTGCCCTTTTTCTACTGTGAAACTGATGTTTTCTGGGTATAAGACTACTTGGTAGCTCATGAAATTCCTAGTTGTTCCCAGATGCTATCAATCTTTATCACAACATCAGGATCTTTTGTGATTGGTACACCCCACTCACGCAGGCATTCACCTTCCCACTTATTGGTCGCATCGAGACCCATTTTTGAGTGTCCAGTTTCGTTCTGCAGGAATAACGTATCTCTCGCCGGATCCATTCTTGTCGTTACAGCCCAAATGATGTCATTCCAATCACTCACACTCACATTGACATCGCCATCACACACGATAACAAACTTGTTCTCATCAAATTGAGACCAAACCGCTTCCATGATTTTCTTACCATTACCGGCTGCTTGCTTATCAATAGACACCACAACCATGCTGGCATTGTCGTTTTGCAGGTGAATATCAATAATTTCAGGATGAACCTTGGTTAACTCAGCCAAGCTACCCTCTATGTGTTCACTATTTACAGGTGCTGATTGGGCATCTGGCGATAGCGCTAACTCTGCGTCCCACTTCTTCGTGATATCTAGACCCATCTTAGAACCTAGCCCAACCACGGGTGAGGCAAAATCCAATGAATCGATCGGCGTGTTCTCTATCATCAGGCTATCGCGTGACGGATCCATATGTTCGCACATCGCTGCGGTTACTTGAGACCAATCGCGTGCATTCACATCTTCATCACACACCAATACAAATTTGGTGTACATGAATTGGCGCAAGAAAGACCATACACCCATCATCACTCGCTTAGCATGACCTGGGTATTGCTTCTTCATGGTCACTACTGCCATTCGGTATGAACAACCTTCAGGCGGTAGATAGAAATCTTCAATCTCTGGGAACTGCTTTTGAAGAATAGGCACAAACACTTCATTGAGCGCAACACCTAATACCGCAGGCTCATCAGGTGGACGGCCAGTATAGGTGCTGTGATAGATAGGGTTCTCGCGCATGGTTACATGAGTAATAGTAAACACATGGTGCTTTTCTTTCTCGTTATAATAACCAGTATGATCTCCGTAAGGCCCTTCATCTGCGAATTCATTCGGGTCGATGTAACCTTCCATCACGATTTCTGCACTTGCAGGAACTTCTAAATCGTTGCTGATTGATTTAACGACCTCAGTTTTACTACCACGTAGTAAGCCTGCAAACGCGTACTCAGATAAACTATCCGGCACTGGCGTAACCGCACCAAGAATGGTGGCAGGATCAGCACCAAACGCTACCGATACTGGGAATGGTTTCCCAGGGTTGGTTTCCATCCAATCACGCAGATCCAGCGCTCCACCACGGTGAGCTAGCCAACGCATGATGATTTTATTCTTGCCGATCTTCTGTTGACGATAGATACCTAAGTTTTGGCGTTTCTTGTTTGGACCACGAGTAACCGTTAAACCCCACGTTAGCAATGGCGCGACATCGTCAGCCCAACAGCTCATCACGGGGATTTTATCTAAGTCGACGTCATCGCCTTGCCATACCACTTGTTGGCAAGCCGCTTTGCGAAGGCGTTTAGCTGGCATGTTTAAGACTTGCTTAAACACAGGCAGTTTATCAAGAGCGTCTTTAAAGCCTTTTGGTGGCTCTGGTTCTTTTAGGTAAGCAAGCAACTTACCCACTTCGCGCAGTTCTTTGACTTCCTGACGACCCATACCAATAGCAACACGGTTAGGTGTACCAAATAGGTTGGTCAAAACAGGCATGTTATAGCCTACTGGATTTTCAAACAAAAGAGCCGGGCCACCAGCACGTAGAGTACGGTCGCTAATCTCGGTCATTTCATAGTCTGGATCGACTGGATGAGAAATGCGTTTCAACTGACCAATACTTTCAAGATGGTCGATAAAATCACGTAAATCTTTAAAACTCATAGGACTTCTACATGCTGATTATTCTGCGCTCAGTATATCAAAAAGGGTGACGCTGAGATCCCCCTTTTTAGTGTGGTTATTGAGAGGCAAAATCCACTTTACGGTAATGCTTGCTCGATCAAAGAGCTCTTCACCTGAGGGTTATCATTGACGAGATCTTGCAACCATCGCGTATGACCTTGTTTGGCGAGTTCACGCGCGACTAATGGCGCTTCATCGGCAATCGCCATCCTAGATACAAGGAACAGCTTTACCTCTTCTGATAACGGATTCACCTTGGTGAGTAAAGTAATCGCTTCATCTTTCAAGCGTGGATTCTTAGTCGCTGCCATTACCTGTTCCAGCGCGAACGTTTGTTTGGTTTCAGCAAGGCGCACTAGCTCAGCTTGGCTATGATAATCAGCCTTCATTCGCCATAGAATCTTATAGACCTCAGGGTCTTCGCTCACTTGCGCTAATCGAACCACCACCTCAGTGGAAGGTAACCAACTAACAATAGAAGATGCGGTGAGTTGCTTAGTTAGATAACCAACCGCTTCAGGAGACAAACTATCTAGCTCTCTGATGAGCAGCGCTTCTCGCGTTTGAACTTGATGTTCAGCTCCAGATAACCACTCTTTTAGGTCAAGGTCCTGCTTCTCTGCATCTAGCACAAACACCAGTGTCTTCTGATCTTGACGCCACTGCTTGATGAGATGATTAGCAATTGAAGGATAATTAAAGGCAGGCACCGTAAACTCGTAACCATCTCCACGCTCTAATACTTGATAAGTGGGCGTGATAGCGAGTTGCTGCTCGATGAAGATAGACATCTTGGGTGTGAGTACGATTTTTTGCTGTTCAAGCTTCTTCAAGAGTTGGTAGCGAACTACCTCTTGCTGGGGAAATGTCAGGCGCTCAAGCGCAAAGCGTAGTGAGTTGACTTCGTCACGTGCGACAAGCTCGAGTAGTTCAGCAGTTTTCAGTTTTACTTGATCATTCTCAAGCCAAGACTCTACTGTAAGTGGAGACATCTCGGTGGCATAGCTCATACCAACCGGTGAAAATAACAGTGAAGTAGACAAGAGTAATGATGACAACAGTCCATGTTGCATTTTAACTTCCTTGTAACAATTTTGCTCATTCTGCAAGCTGCCGCTACAAAATGCAAATAAAAAGCGCCACCCGAGGGCAGCGCTTATTAAATAACGATCAGCTAATCAATATTACTGACGACGCATTGCGTCAAAGAACTCATCGTTCGTTTTGGTCATTGCTAGCTTGTCGATAAGGAATTCCATTGCATCGATTTCGCCCATTGGGTGAACAATCTTACGCAGGATCCACATCTTCTGTAGTTCATCGTTCTTCGTAAGAAGCTCTTCACGACGAGTACCAGAGCGGTTGAAGTCAATCGCTGGGAATACACGCTTTTCAGCAATCTTACGGTTAAGGTGCAGTTCCATGTTACCTGTACCTTTGAATTCTTCGTAGATAACTTCATCCATCTTAGAACCAGTATCAACCAGTGCTGTTGCGATGATAGTTAAGCTACCGCCTTCTTCTACGTTACGTGCCGCACCGAAGAAACGCTTTGGACGATGTAGAGCATTCGCATCAACACCACCAGTAAGAACTTTACCTGATGAAGGAATCACAGTGTTGTAAGCACGAGCTAGACGAGTGATTGAGTCCAGTAGGATAACCACGTCTTTTTTGTGTTCAACAAGACGCTTCGCCTTCTCGATTACCATTTCTGCAACTTGCACGTGGCGAGATGCTGGTTCATCGAAAGTCGATGCGATTACTTCGCCTTTAACTAGGCGCTGCATTTCTGTTACTTCTTCTGGACGCTCATCAATAAGTAGAACCATTAGTTCACACTCAGGATGGTTGCGTGCAATGCTTTGTGCAATATTTTGCAGAAGCATTGTCTTACCTGCTTTAGGCGGAGCAACAATCAGACCACGCTGACCTTTACCAATTGGTGAAGCAAGGTCAAGAATTCGAGCTGTGATATCTTCAGTCGCGCCGTTACCCGCTTCCATTACCATACGTTCGTTGGCATGAAGAGGAGTCAGGTTTTCAAAAAGGATTTTGTTACGAGCGTTGTCTGGCTTGTCGTAGTTAACCGTATTTACTTTAAGCAGTGCAAAGTAACGTTCGCCATCTTTAGGTGGACGGATTTTACCGCCAATCGAGTCACCTGTGCGAAGGTTAAAACGACGAATTTGGCTTGGAGATACGTAGATATCATCTGGGCCAGCCAGGTATGAACTGTCGGCGCTACGTAGGAAACCAAAACCGTCTTGAAGAATTTCTAGAACACCATCACCAAAGATGTCTTCACCACTTTTTGCATGCGCTTTAAGGATGGAGAAGATAATGTCTTGTTTTCTTAGGCGAGCTTGATTTTCAAGACCTAAGCTTTCGCTAAGTTTAACAAGCTCAGACACTGGTCTGTTCTTCAGTTCAGTAAGATTCATAGTGGTGGAAGTTTGTTTAGTCAAAATAGGATCTGTTTTCTTAAGTTAAGAAGGATTTGGTCACAGGATCGACCAAGAAGAGAAATTCGTTCAATTAACGTGCGATAAATTAGCACTAAAACTAAGACTAGTCCATAGCTTAGAAAAAACAAAACCGCGCATTTGTTAACTGCACGGTTTCTTTTCAAATGCTGACCTTATTAAAGGTTAGCGTCTAAGAACTCTTTAAGTTGAGTTTTAGATAATGCACCAACTTTAGTCGCTGCTACGCCGCCATCTTTGAAAAGAAGTAGCGTTGGAATGCCGCGAATACCAAATTTTGGTGGAGTACCAGCATTTTGGTCGATATTTAATTTACCGATTGTGAGCTTGCCTTCGTACTCGTCTGCGATTTCGTCAAGAATCGGCGCAATCATTTTACATGGACCACACCATTCTGCCCAAAAATCAACAAGAACAGGGCCTGCAGCGTTGATTACATCGTTATCAAAACCGTCATCAGTTAGCTGCAAAATCTTATCACTCATCTTCCACTCCAATGTATTTTTTAGAACTGGTTGGATGATAACCAGTAAATAGATGCCCTATTGGAATGTATTTACTTTCGTATTGCAAGCTTAAGCTGATATTCTATAGCAATGAAAAAGACGCATATCACAGAGCAAAAGTTCGCCGACTTGGATTTACTTCCGCAAGTCATTGAAGGATTGGAGAAAAAAGGGTTCGATTATTGTACCCCTATCCAAGCCTTGGCGCTCCCGGTACTGCTCACCGGCCAAGACATTGCAGGCCAGGCCCAAACGGGTACTGGTAAAACGCTTGCGTTTCTTACTGCTACTTTTAACCACCTGCTAAAAACACCTGAGCATGAAGGGCGTAAGCCTAACCAGCCACGTGCGATTATTATGGCACCAACGCGTGAACTCGCGATTCAGATCTACAACGATGCTGACTCTCTGGTTGAAAGCACAGGTATCAAGGCAGCACTTGCTTACGGTGGCGAAAGCTACGACAAGCAACTAGGTAAGATCGAAGAAGGCGCAGATATCTTAATTGGTACGACTGGCCGCATCATCGATTTCTACAAGCAAAAGGTATTTAACCTTAACCACATTCAAGCTGTTGTTCTTGACGAAGCCGATCGCATGTTCGATCTTGGTTTCATCAAAGACATCCGCTTCTTGTTCCGCCGTATGCCTGAGCCAAAAGATCGCCTGAACATGCTGTTCTCTGCGACATTGTCTTACCGCGTACAAGAACTAGCGTTCGAACACATGCACAACCCAGAGCATGTTGTTGTTGAGCCAGAGCGTAAAACAGGTCACCGTATTCAGGAAGAGCTATTCTACCCATCCAACGAACACAAAATGGCACTGCTACAGACGCTAGTTGAAGAAGAGTGGCCAGAGCGCGCTATCATCTTCGCTAACACTAAACACAAGTGTGAATCTGTTTGGGGTCACCTAGCTGCAGATGGTCACCGTGTTGGCCTACTAACTGGCGATGTTCCTCAGAAGAAACGTGAAAAGATTCTTGAGCAATTCACTAAAGGTGATGTTGACCTACTTGTCGCAACCGACGTTGCAGCACGTGGCCTACACATTCCTCAAGTAACACACGTATTCAACTTCGACCTACCTGATGACTGTGAAGATTACGTTCACCGTATCGGCCGTACCGGTCGTGCTGGTGCAAGTGGTCACTCGATCAGCTTTGCTTGCGAAGATTACGCAATCAACTTGCCACCAATCGAAGAGTACATTGAGCACGCTATCCCTGTGTCTGACTACGACTCTTCTGCACTACTAGAAGATCTACCAGCACCATTGCGCTTACGCACACGTAACCCGCAACAGCGCCGTTCAAACAACAATGGCCCACGCAACGGTAACCGTAAGCCAAACCAAAACCGTCGCCCACGCCAACCGCGTCATAACAAGGAAGCTTAGTCGCTTATGAGTCAAACAGTGTCACCCCCGCTTTACGCTGCAATCGACCTCGGGTCGAACAGTTTTCATATGCTCGTTGTGCGTCATATCGATGGCAGCGTACAAACCATGGCTAAAATTAAGCGCAAAGTGCGTTTAGCTGCAGGCTTAGATGAAAATAATGCGCTTAGTACTGAAGCCATGCAGCGCGGCTGGGACTGTTTGAGTCTCTTTGCAGAGCGACTGCAAGATATTCCGAAAGAAAATATCCGCATTGTCGGTACAGCGACCCTACGTACCGCTATCAATGTGGATATCTTTCTAAAGAAAGCGAACCAGATCCTTGGTTACGACATCAATGTTATCTCTGGTGAAGAAGAAGCTGCGACTATCTATAAAGGCGTAGCGCACACTTCTGGTGGCAGCGGCCGCCGACTGGTTGTTGATATTGGTGGCGCAAGCACCGAGATGATCATTGGTGAAGGCTTCTCAGCGAAAGCACTAACCAGCCTAAAGATGGGCTGTGTTACTTGGCTTGAGCGCCACTTTAAAGATCGCCAATTAACCGCAACTAACTTTAACAACGCCATTGAAGCGGCGAAGTCGACGTTAGCTCCTATCCTCGATAGCTACACTGATATCGGATGGGATGTGTGTGTGGGCGCCAGTGGTACCGTTCAGGCACTACAAGAAATCATGTTGGCGCAAGGCATGGATGAAGTAATTACTCATGCCAAACTTAAGCGCCTACAGAAACAAGCGATGATTACTGAGCGCTTGGAAGAGCTAGAAATTGAAGGACTGACTCTTGAACGCGCATTGGTGTTCCCGAGTGGACTTTCAATTCTTATTGCTATTTTTGAGCTGCTTGAAATTGATTCAATGACACTCGCAGGCGGTGCACTCCGTGAAGGCCTAGCCTACGAGATGGTTGATGAGTTGCGCCAAGAAGACATTCGTGCACGTACCATTAAGAGTGTTCAATCACGCTACCAAATGGACGTAAGCTACGGTGAACAAGTTGCTGTAGTCGCACAAACGCTGCTAGAGCAAGCAGGCGCCGAAGCGTGGGTTTCAGAACCTCAAGCTGGTGTGCTACTGCAAACGGCAGCTAAGCTTCATGAGATTGGTTTAACCATCGATTTCAAAAAAGGCGGTGAGCACAGCGCATACCTACTGCAGAACTTAGACCTACCAGGCTTTACTCGAGCGCAAAAGCACTACTTGGGTGAGTTAACTCGTCGCTACCGTGAACAGTTAACCTCATTACCAGAGCAGCACGCTATCTCAGGCACCAGCAGCAAGCGTATTTTACGTATTTTGCGTTTAGCTATTTTGTTGACTCACCGTCGCAATCCAGCACTAGAGCCTGAGTTTAAGCTTGCAACCGATGGTAACAATCTGACCTTGACGCTTTCTAAGCAATGGCTAGCAGACAACCCGCTGACCGCTGCTGAGCTAGAGATCGAGTCGAATAGACAAACCGATATTGGCTGGCCATTGAATATTGAATGCCTCTGATATTAGTACCTGACGCTAGGAATTAAAAAAGCCCAAGTTAGTAGACTAACTTGGGCTTTTTCTTATCTTTGCATTAATGCGTTTCTAATCTGATCCTTAAACGTTCACGCCTGTCGCTTTAAAGTCAGGGTTCACAGCCGTTAGCTTTCTAACAATGTAGTTCAGAAGCACGCCGTACATAGGCACGAATAAACCTAAGCTGATGATAAGTTTGAATCCGTAATCGACTAAGGCAATCTCAGTCCAATGCTCGGCCATGAATGGATCTGGGCTTTGGTAGAAAGCAATCGCAAAGAAAGCGATTGTATCAATGGCATTACCGAATAGCGTTGAGCATGTTGGGGCAACCCACCACTGTTTAAGCTGACGCAGACGGTTGAAAACATGCACATCTAAGATCTGACCCAGTAAATAAGCCATGAAGCTCGCCGCGGCGATACGAGCAACAAACAAGTTGAACTCGCCTAGTTGGCTAAAGCCTTGGAATGAACCTTCAAAGAACACCACAGACAATAAATAAGAAACGGCCAGCGCTGGTAACATCACTAAGAAAATGATTTTACGAGCAAGCTGCGCGCCAAAAATACGTACGGTCAGGTCAGTCGCTAGAAAGATAAACGGAAAAGTGAAAGCACCCCAAGTGGTGTGCATACCGAAGACGGTAAAAGGTAGCTGAACCAGATAGTTGCTTGACGCAATAATCACCAAATGGAACAAAACTAATAGTGCTAGGGCTTTGCGCTGTTGCGCAGGGGTAAAGTTACTCATGCTGTACCTTTTTAGTTTGGTTTGGGGGTGAGGGAACCCAAATCGAGTCATTTCTTCGAATAATCTAAGAAAGCTCTTACCAATAATGTGAATTAAAAAATGTATCAAAAAATTGCTCTACTGAGCGGCGGGCGATTATACATTAATCAATATTGGCTGCAACGGTGAGAACAGACGCAAACGTTTATTCTCACTTTTATTGGTGAATAGCGCTAGAAGCTGTGCTTTAGAAGCGATGCTAAAAGTTAAAAGCCGCGCTTGAAAAGCGTCGCGAGATAATCAAACTCTTCTCGGCTTTCTTCAGCGTTTAGCGACTCAAACCAAATTGATTCACTGTAATGTTCAGACTTTAAGAACATTCGACAATCTTCAAAATCAATCAACCAAGAATGCATATCGGCGTCCCACTGTTTTTCAACAACAGATGCTGACAGCAACGCCACCAGCTTTTCACCTAGCACTTCGTAAGAATCAAAATCAAAACTTGGAGACGTAATCAATAAACGCCCTTCCTCAGCCAGATACTCTCTTAAGCCAAATTCTGTTTGTGTTGTCATGTCCCTATCAACCTTATTCTTTTTCTATTAGTTAGACGTTTCTTGCAAACTAGCCGTGTGTGGTGATGTGTTCTTGAATCAAATCTAAGAATGGGTCTGCGTACTTATCAAGTTTACGCTGACCAACGCCATTTACCGCCAGCATCTCGCCATAAGATGTGGGTAGGATTTCGGCCATATCAATCAGCGTCGCATCACTGAATACCACGTATGGTGGCAAGCCATCTTCATCAGCAATCGACTTACGCAGCTTACGCAGTTTGGCAAACAGCTTCTTATCGTAGTTCTTGCTGCTAAGCTTATCGGACTTCGCATTACGCACCGCCGTATCCAAACGAGGCACCGCCAATTCCAAAGACATCTCACCGCGCAGCAGCGGACGCGCTTCTTCTGTTAACTGTAAAGTCGAATTACGGGTGATGTTCTGGAACAACAAACCTTTATGGATTAACTGACGGAAGATACTGATCCAGTAATCATGGCTGTGGTCGCGGCCAATACCATAGGTAGAAAGCTTGTCATGACCATTATCGCGGACACGAATGTTCTGCATACCGCGCATCACTTCAACCACATAGCCCATACCAAACGACTGATTCACACGGTACACACAAGACAACGCCTTCTGCGCCTCTTGGGTCGCATCAAAGTGTTTTGGCGGATCCAAACAGATATCGCAGTTGCCACATTGCTTCTCACGATACTCACCAAAGTAGTTAAGCAGAACCTGACGACGACACGTTTGCGCTTCGGCAAAAGCACTCATCGCATTCAGCTTGTGCATCTCAACTTGTTTTTGCGGGCCTTCTTCTTTCTCATCCAGCATACGACGCAGCCAACCCATATCAGCAGGGTCAAACAACATCATAGCTTCTGCTGGCAAACCATCACGACCCGCACGGCCTGTCTCTTGATAGTAAGATTCGATGTTGCGCGGGATATCAAAGTGCACCACAAAGCGCACATTGGGTTTGTTGATACCCATACCGAAAGCTACAGTCGCGACAACGATCTGAATATCATCACGTTGGAAGGCTTCTTGAACGTAAGCACGCTCATCGGTGTCCATACCAGCGTGGTAACCCGCGGCGCGAATACCGTTGTTGCACAGCTTCTCAGTCACCATCTCCACTTTCTTACGGCTACCACAATAGATAATGCCGCAATTGCCTTTCTGTGTTTCTAAGTAGCGAACCACCTGTGACACGGGCTTATGCTTCTCGACGAGGTTGTAGCGAATGTTAGGACGGTCGAAGCTGCCCAAGTAGGTATGTGGATCCACCAGCTGCAGACGCGAAATAATGTCTTTACGTGTTGCATCATCAGCGGTTGCCGTCAGCGCCATATAAGGCACATGCGGGAAATATTGCTTAAGTTGACCTAATGATGCGTATTCCGGGCGGAAGTCATGTCCCCATTGAGAGATACAGTGCGCCTCGTCTACCGCAATCATCGAAAGCGGTAAACCTTGCAGACGCTCGATAAAGTCGCGCATCAACACACGCTCTGGTGACACGTAAACCATCTTCAATTGGCCTGAATTCATACGATTGAACACATTCAGCAACTGGTCACGGGGCATGGAAGAGTTAATACACTCAGCTGCAACACCATTGGCCTTCAGTTGGTCGACTTGGTCTTTCATCAGCGAGATCAGCGGTGAGATAACCAGAGTCAGACCTTCACGAACCAAAGCGGGGATTTGGTAACACAGAGATTTACCACCACCGGTTGGCATTATCACCAAGCTGTCTTTGCCTTCAACGGCCAGGTCAATGACCTCTTGCTGACCATCGCGAAAGCTTTGATAGCCAAACACATCTTGTAAGATGGTTTGCGCATCATTCGCGGGAGTTGGTATTTGCTCAGCAATCAGAGTGGCGGTCATTGTGGTTCCTAATCGAGGTATGAAATCAGCAAGCATCTTCGGCAAGCAAGTCGCACATTGTAGAGGGGAACGCTGGTGAATTAAACCGCAAATTGTTAGGTGAAAAGGGTTATCGCTCCTATACTGACCAACTCTCTTATAAATCTTATTAATAAGCACTCTGTGCTAGAGAAAGATGCATGACTCCAGAAGAACAACAACGTACGCGCCAAGGTATTTTGCTTGCTGTCGGTGCTTACACCATGTGGGGTATCGCCCCTATATATTTCAAATCTTTAAGTGACGTTTCCCCGTTAGAGATCCTTAGCCACCGTGTAGTATGGTCTTTTTTCCTACTCGCTTTTTTACTACACATTGGCCGCAGCTGGCGTAAAGTTCGCGACACCTTGACATCAAAACCAAAAATGCTCTATTTGGTGGCGACCTCTACTTTAGTGGGTGCCAACTGGCTGATCTTTATCTGGGCGGTCAACTCCAATCACATGCTTGATGCCAGTTTAGGGTATTACATCAACCCGCTGATTAACGTGTTGCTCGGTATGCTCTTCCTAGGCGAACGCTTGCGTAAACTACAATGGTTTGCGGTTGCTCTGGCTGCCATTGGTGTATTAGTCCAACTGATTGCATTTGGCTCAGTGCCGATCGTCGCCATTGCCCTAGCCTTCAGCTTTGGTTTTTATGGTTTACTACGTAAGAAAGTCAGCTTAGAAGCGCAAACAGGATTGTTCATTGAAACTCTGGTGATGCTCCCTCTTGCCGCAACCTACTTACTGTTTATTGCCGATAGCCCGACCTCAAACCTATCGATGAACCCGATGCAACTCAACCTGTTATTGGTTGCTGCCGGTGTGATTACAACGGTTCCATTACTATGTTTCACTGGCGCTGCAACTCGCTTGAAGCTATCAACACTCGGTTTCTTCCAGTACATCGGCCCAAGCTTGATGCTACTGCTGGCCGTGCTGATTTATGGAGAAGCATTCACCCAAGATAAAGTAGTCACCTTCGCCTTTATCTGGGGTGCGCTGCTTGTCTTTACCTTTGATGCGTATCGAGCGAATAAAAAGAGCAAAAGGCAGCTCTAACCTCAAGCGTATAATCAACCTAAACATCAACTCAGAGCTTGGTGATCACGCCAAGCTCTCCCCCCTTTAGCTATAAACCCTGCTACAGCCCATTCACCACAGATGACTCAAAGTAATTCTAAGTGACATTCATAGAACTGATCTATCCAATAAATTCATATATTTAGATGACATTCCACTTCAACATTTCAATATGCAACACCGAGCATTTCATCGGAGTTTTCACACAGGTTCACACTCTCGGGAAGCCCTCAACTTCTAACTAGATTCATCTCCTTTCAGCAACTAATTCTTAATACACCAGAAATATAAATGGAAACCAGCTATTCATTTTCTGGGGACCACTATTTGGCTAGAGGAAATCATATGGATAACTTAACTCACCAACAGGCTTCTCGATTCTTAGACTTGGCAACCATGGGGGTTCGTCAATCCGAGCTAAATGCGTTCAAAGAACAAGACAATCGTTCTTATTGGATAGATCAACAAATCGGCACACCACATATGCGCCACCTTGATCGTACTTATCACCAAGCAAATCGTAGAAATCTCAGTAACCCAAATCAAGATTGCCGTGTCGGCGCATGGTTTGATATTGCATTATGGGACGAGGCGCAGCTTCGTCAACGCGTGGCCTTTGCACTAAGCCAAATATTTGTAGTCAGTGAAAAAGACGCCAATCTCGCCACCGATCCAGAAGCGTTAGCAAACTACTATGACTTGCTTGCCGACAATGCCTTTGAATCATTTGCTACGCTACTTAAGCGCATCACTCTCTCTCCTGCTATGGGACAGTATCTCACCATGAATGGTAATAAACCGGAAAGCGTGACCGGACAAGCACCCGATCAGAACTACGCCAGAGAAGTCATGCAACTTTTTACCATTGGGCTTTATGAGTTAAACCAAGATGGAACTCAAGCCACTTACCCGGATGGTAGCGTTATCGAGACGTATGATGATGTCGATGTTGAAGGAGCTGCAAGAGTCTTTACCGGTTGGGATATCACCAATAACAACACGCTTGAGCCCATGACAGCAGACAACTCACTGCATGACATGGATGAAAAATGGGTACTTGGTCAGTATTACCCTCCCGGTCAAACTGCTGAAGAAGATCTTGACCAATTTATTGCCCAAATAACCACCCATGCCAATGTCGCGCCTTTTATTTCAATAATGCTGATTAAACAGTTAACGACCTCCAACCCAACTCAAGCGTACGTTTCTCGCGTATCCGCTGAATTTATTAATTCAGGTGGAAATTTAGGCTCAGTGATCAAAGCAATTTTAACCGATTCAGAGTTACTCAAAACCAGTGATATCAATGTCACCAAAGTCAGAGAGCCTATCCTAGCGATGACTTATCTCTATAGAGCAATGGAAGCGTACGTAGGTGGCAGCGGAGATATTGTTTATGACCCAATGAACTATAAAGAAAGCTTTAATCAGTACCCACTTGGGTCTAATTTGGTATTTAATTTTTATCAGCCGAGTCACAGCCCACAAGGCGCGCTTGCAGATGCAGGCCTAACCGCACCCGAGCTAGAGATTATTGACTGGAATCAACTGATCGACATGAACAACATCTTCTATCGAACCTTACTAGATTTCGGTCAAAATCGAGGCAATAGCAGTAACAGTAAAGAGCTGTATATTGCCCCAACTGACTTAGAAGGTATGGCGAGAGCAGAAAGCAAAGACGAGCTACTACAAGCAATCAACCTGAGAATTTTAAATGGTCAAACATCCCAAGAAGTCACCGATCTTCTAACCGCTATCTATAACGGACACGGCAATAAATATTACGCAGTACCCAAGATGCTGTTCATGGCGTTCATTTCACCCGATTTCATGGTTCAGGAGTAGATTATGTCAATTACACGCAGAAGCTTTCTCAAAGGTGCATCAGGTACAGCCGTCTCAGGGATGGTACCACTCTCTTTATCCATCCCAGTCAGCAGTGCCTTTGCGAATGAGCAAGGTGGATACAAAGCGTTGGTCTGCCTTTTCTTACATGGAGGAAATGACTCGTTCAATATGATCGTACCTACCGACGCTAACAACAAAAATAACTACCGAGCCGCAAGGCCAAATATTCAACTTGCTGACTCTGAAACCTTAGCGATTCCAAGTACTGAATCGGGTCAAGCACTTGGTATCAATTCTCGTATGTCTAATTTAGCTAATATGATGAATTTGGGACAAGCAGCCACCGTAGTAAACGTGGGACCATTGGTTGAGCCCACCAATAAGTCTAATCTCTACGATGTGCGAAAGCCGTCTAACCTTGGCGCTCACAACAAGCAACAAGCTGCTTGGCAGTCAAGTTGGGGCGAAAATGGTTACCATAGCTATGGTTGGGCCGGGATGATGATGGATGTGCTTCGCAGTGAAACAGCAATCATTTCCGACTCCATTTCATTTGCTGGAAATGAACTATTAACTGGCGCAAATTCCAAAGATATCTCAATGTCTTCTGGTGGTGTGAGAGCTATGGATGCTCTTGGGCATTCAAGTGCAATAAACAATAACTTCATCAAATTTGTTAATGCACCTTACGGTTCACCGTTCAAACAAGAGTACACAAAACGGCTGAAAGGCATATTAGATTTTCAGCAGGAGATCCAACTCGTGCTCGATTCATACCCTGAAGACAGTTCCATTCCAAGTAGCTCACTAGGATCACAGCTCAGAATGGTCAGACGCATGATACAAGCATCATCGGATCTCGGTCATAGCCGTCAGGTGTTTTTCGTCAATATTGGTGGGTTTGATAACCACAGCAGTCAGAGAGGACGTCACGATGGTTTGCTTTCAACCATTGACCAAGCCGTTAGCGCTTTCCATGCCTCTCTTGCTGAACTTGGCTTGGAAGACAGTGTTGTGACATCGACCATGTCAGATTTTGGACGAACCATAGAAAACAACAGTAAATCAGGCACTGACCATGGTTGGGGAAGTAATCAGTTAGTGGTCGGTAATGCCGTCAATGGAGGTAACAGCTATGGGCGATACCCCGAATTTATCAAAGACGGTCAAGATGCTTGGGGCAATAAATTTATCCCGGGTCAATCCTCAGAACAGCTTGCTGCGACCTTATGCCGTTGGATGGGGTTGAGTGAACAAGGTGTGGATGTCATTTTCCCATCGCTTTCGCCAGCCAACAGCAACCCATTTGCTAGTCGATATCTTGGCGTTCTGGGAGACTATCATCAGGAAGAGCAGGAAACCGAACTATCCATTGCTAGCGTCAGTGCTACGGAAACTCGCGCCGACCATACACCGCAAATGGCCGTAGACGGAGACAGTACAACCAAGTGGACGGCGAAAGGGCAAGGTATTCAATATCTAATTGAACTTAGCAGCGCTACGAACGTCACTAAGCTCCTCTACTCTCAAGCTAAAGGGGATGTTCGACAATACCTATTTGATCTCGAAGTGAGTAGCGATGGCATCAACTTCGATCTGGTAACCAACGTCTTGACGCCTGGAACCACAACCAGTTTGGTGGAACAAGCCGTGAATAGAGCATCGGTTAAGTTTATTCGCCTCACTTGTAACGGTAATAATGGCGATGTTTCAAGCTTAGTTCTATGGAATAACTTCCAAGAACTCAAAGTGGTCGGTTATTAGTATCACGACACTTCAATAATCAGACAAAGCTTTTATTCTCTTTCCCTTTAAAGGATCGACCCTATAAGAACTCAGTCAGAAACCACTAGAACTGATCGTTTTTTACAAGACAATCGATGCATACGAAGATAAGCTTGGTTGAATTGATGATAATTTAACCAAGCTTTTTTATGCCATGGATAAAGTCCACTACTACTCGACACCTAGCCAAGATATCAGCCTGATCCAAGCTCAATACCAAGAGTTTGCCTTTCAGCGCCACTATCATTTGGACTTTCACATCGGCCTAATCACCCAAGGGCAGCAAAAGTTTGTCTATAAAGGGACGAGTTACCACGCAGGCGCCGGACAAGTGGTGATGATGCCACCCGATGAGCTGCATGATGGTCATTCAAAGCTCGAATCGGGTTACCAAGTAAGTGTATTTTCTGTCTCACCGCAATGGTTTGGCGATCTTGCCGATCACGGTAAAAATGGTCACGCTTTAAGCTTTTCTGAGTTGATCCTCTCCGATCAAGCGACTTTTTTACAATTGTGTAACCTTCATGGGCTACTTATCAATCCAAACATCAGCCAACTCGCTCAAGATTGCCTACCGTTCGAAGGATTCTCGACAATAGTTGATCGTTACGCGCAGTTTGGATCGAAAACTCAGGTGCAACTTGGTACTCAGTCGGTTAACACGCTAAAAGACTATTTGATGGCAAACCTCGACCAACCGGTACGCCTAGAGCAGCTATCTGAACTGTGCGACCTCACCACCATACAGTTTCAACGCCACTTTAAGAACAAAATGGGGATTACCCCTTATGCTTGGCTCAGCCGTTTACGTATGGAACAAGGCATGCGACTGATTAAGTCTGGTGTGGGCGGAACCGAGGTCGCTCATCAAGTTGGATTTTACGATCAAGCCCATTTCTCAAAGGCATTTAAGACCGCATTTGGTGTTTCCCCGTCGAAAATTAACTAAGTGTTGATAATTTACAATTGAGAGATTCGAAATCACGGTAAGCTGCGCTCAACAACTCTCAACAGAACAACCCAGTTATTGGAACAGATATGAATGAAGTCACCATATTAGTCACCCTCGCCTCTATCCACTTTATTGCCTTGATGAGCCCAGGCCCTGACTTTGCCCTTGTAGTACAAAACGCAACACGCCACGGACGACAAACTGGCTTATACATTGCTCTGGGATTATCTTGCGGGATCTTGCTGCATTCGCTTCTGAGTTTAACGGGCATCAGTTATCTGGTTCATCAGCACCCAACTCTTTTCGCCACCATACAGTTAGCAGGCGGTAGTTACTTACTGTATCTCGGTGTTGGTGCACTAAAAGCAACTTGGCAGATCATTACTCATCACGAAGATGAGACCAATCCTGTCGATTCAAAGGATCTGATTCTCACCAATAAGCGTCAGGCATTCTCTAAAGGGTTTGCGACTAACATCCTGAATCCAAAAGCCTTAGTGTTTTTCATCAGTTTGATGTCGAGCTTGGTTCCTGCAGACATGTCGCTTTCCGGCAAAGGCCTTGCTTTGATCATCCTATTTGGCCTTTCGCTATTCTGGTTCTCGCTATTGGCGTGGATGCTTTCGACTAAAACTCTACAAAAGAAACTTAGTGAAGCAACGGTCTACATTGATGGCTTGTGTGGCGTGCTATTCAGCCTGATTGGTCTGAGTATTCTTTGGCAGTCGCTGTCTGGTTTAGTCGCTTAAATTCGAATCAAGATTACAATTCGTTAACAACGCACTGGCTATCTTATCTTTCCACTGCCAATCTAGCTCTGCATATTAAAAGGAGAAGATCATGCAGTGGAAAACAAAACTAACAACCCTCGCCACTTCTACCCTACTTTTTGCCTCTCACGTCAGTTGGGCAAATCAAGCTGCCGATTCCGTCGCACCCGAACAAAGTAGTGGTTTAGAAACCAAACAGCTCGTTAAAGCCAACGATTGGATGGTCACCGCGGCCAACCCTCTTGCCACACAAGCCGGTGCTGATGTACTTGCTCGTGGTGGTAACGCGATAGACGCCATGGTTGCTGTGCAGCTTATGCTTGGCTTAGTGGAACCTCAGTCATCAGGTATTGGTGGTGGCGCGTTCCTTGTTTATTTTGATGGCAAGGACAAGCAACTCAAAACCTACGATGGTCGTGAAACTGCACCGCTTGATGCCACACCACGTCTGTTCCAAGACGAAAACGGCCAACCGCTTAAGTTTTATGATGCAGTGGTTGGCGGTCGCTCCGTTGCGACACCAGGCACCGTGCAATTACTGTGGGATACTCACCAGAAATACGGCAAGTTAGAGTGGGCATCACTGATCAAGCCCATTGCTCAACTGGCTGAAAAAGGTTTTACCATCAGCCCACGTTTAGCCACCTTGATCGAAAACGACCAAGAACGCCTAAGCCGCTTTGCCACCACCAAAGCCTACTTCTTTAATGCCGATGGCAGCCCGAAAACCGCAGGTACTCAACTTAAGAACCCAGAATACGCGGCCACGCTAAACGCTATCTCAAAGGATGGCGCTAAAGCTTTCTATCAAAGCGAAATTTCTGCCGACATCATTAATACTGTGCAGACTGCCAAAGGTAATCCTGGCGTATTGGCGCAAAAAGATTTCGACGCGTATTCAATTAAACAACGTGAGCCAGTTTGTTCTGCTTACGAGAGCTATCAAGTCTGTGGAATGGGGCCACCAAGTTCAGGTGCATTGACGGTTGGACAAATTCTCGCGATGACCGAGCAGTTTGATCTTAAATCATGGGGGCCAAACGACGCAAAATCTTGGCAAGTGTTAGCAGACGCTTCCCGCCTAGCCTTTGCTGACCGTGGTATGTACATGGCAGACCAAGATTACGTGCCAATGCCAACCCAAGGGTTAGTGAATACTGACTATTTGCAGGAACGTGCTCAGTTAATTACCGCAGGTAAGGCATTAGACAGTGCGCCATCAGGCACCCCACCATGGGATCACGCAATGCTGCGAAGCCAAGACGTTTCGATTGAATTGCCGTCCACCAGCCACTTCAATATTGTTGATAGCGATGGCAATGTCGTTTCGATGACCACCACCATTGAGAATGCCTTTGGCTCACGCTTGATGGTGAGAGGCTTCCTACTCAACAACGAGCTAACGGACTTCTCATTCAAAACGCACAACGATGGTAAGCCTATTGCCAACCGACTTGAACCAGGCAAACGTCCACGCTCTTCGATGGCACCGACCATCATCATGCAAGACGATAAGCCTTACATGGCAATTGGTTCTCCGGGTGGCAGCCGTATCATAGGTTATGTGTCGCAAGCGATCATTGCCCATACCCTGTGGGACATGGATATCCAGCAAGCGATCAACCAACCACACTTCCTAAACCGTTTCGGCACCTTAGATTTGGAAAAAGGAACATCGGCGGAAAACTTCAAGCCTGAGCTAGAGAAGATGGGATTTGAGGTCAACGTTCGCGATCTTAACTCGGGTTTACACGCCATTCGCATCACAAAAGATGGTCTAGAAGGTGCAGCAGACCCTCGTCGTGAAGGTGCAGCTATTGGCCAATAGGGAATAATCCTCCCTTTTTACTCGCGGCCTTGTGCGAGATCTCTCACAAGGCAGTGAGTAAATATCGATATTTGATGACGAAATTAGTCACCTAGAAACCGTAACCAATTGAAATTAAACAATACGTATATTTATCATTCAAATAATTATATAGAAATTCGCTTATGCACCATTGCTGATAAATAAGGAATCGGTAATATGAATGGTGTCGGAAGGATGCTGACACGGAACAGGAAACGCCAAGGACTTGGTTATCTTCAGGATGAAGATTCGATTACTCAGGATGAATAATCGGCATGGATAGCGAAATGGACATTGAATGGACGCAATAGTAACTAGGATGGTTGCTACTAAGGAAAGACAATGGACACCTCTGGACGAGGAAAGGACTGAACATCAGGATGATGTAAAGGACACCGCTCAAGGAACAAGTGACGCGCGCTAACGAGGATTGTTGGCAGATCAGGATAAGATCAAGGACACCGCTAGGAAGGCGACGAAAGGAATACGCTGAAGGATAACAGCACACTATCATGGATTTGATGCATGGAGCATACTTAGTAGCCGGATTGCTGCGAGTAAGACTATAGACCCCGATGAGCGCAAGCTCTCGGGGTTTTTCTTTATCTGTCGTCTCACCTTTTCTTCATCTAAAACAAATAAATCAAAGACCTTTGATTACAATTCTGACATTTAAACCATTCACTTCTTAACCACTTCCGAGTAACGTAAGTCTTACTAGGCTCAACTAGTTTCATAACCATAATTAAATTAAGGACAAATTCATGTCACACGTTACCTTCAAAGGCGCTGCTGTACCGCTAACTGGCACATTCCCACAAACTGGCGAACAGGCACCAAGCTTTGCACTTACTGCAGGCGATCTTTCTGCACTGACTCTTGCTTCTCTTGCAGGCAAGAAAGTGGTTCTAAACATCTTCCCAAGCATCGACACTGCAACTTGTGCAACGAGCGTACGTACGTTCAACGCAAAAGCGGCAGAACTTGAGAACACGGTGGTTGTTTGTATTTCTGCTGACCTACCATTTGCTGCGGGTCGCTTCTGCGAACTAGAAGGCATTGAAGGCGTTCAACACGCTTCGACTTTCCGCTCTCCTACATTCGCATCAGACTACGGCGTAGCGATTGCTGAAGGCCCACTAGCAAGCCTAACAACGCGTGCAGTTGTCGTTGTGGATGAAAAAGGTGTGGTAACACACAGCGAGTTGGTTGCAGAGATCACTGAAGAACCAAACTACGAAGCGGCACTTGCAGCACTGTAAGATCCCCTCTAGTCAGTCATGTATTGTGATCGCTTAAGGCGGTACACAATAAAAAAGAGCAGCCATTGGCTGCTCTTTTTGTTTTCAATAATGAACGGTTATTAGATGCTGAAGTAATAGATTAAAGCTGCTCTAAACGCGCGTAAGCCGTTACTAACCACTTAATCCCTTCACCGTTAAACGCCACTTGAACTCGACTCTGTGGGCCACTTCCTTCGAAGTTGATGATAGTGCCTTCGCCAAACTTAGGGTGCTTCACGCGAGAACCCAAGCTAAAACCAGTTTCATTGAAGTTCTCTTTCACAGCGGTTTGACTAAAGCGACCACTGCTTGCAGGGCGACTGACTTGCGCTTTCATACGCACTTCATCCAAACAAGTCTCTGGTAGCTCACGAATAAAACGTGATGGTTTGTGGTACTTGTCCTGACCGTACAAACGACGCATCTCAGCGTAGGTGATGTAGAGCTTCTCCATCGCACGGGTCATGCCGACGTAACACAGACGACGTTCTTCTTCTAAACGCCCCGCTTCTTCAGCAGACATCTGGCTTGGGAACATGCCTTCTTCGACACCCACCATGAATACCATTGGGAACTCTAGGCCTTTGGCACTGTGCAAAGTCATTAATTGAACCGCGTCATCAAACTCATCAGCCTGACCTTCACCCGCCTCTAACGCTGCATGAGTCAAGAAAGCAGTAAGCATACTCATTTCATCCGCTTCTTCTGGCTTTTCAAACTGACGCGTTGCCGTTACCAATTCTTCCAAGTTCTCAATACGTGCCTTCGACTTCTCACCCTTCTCTTGCTCGTACATCGCAAACAGACCCGACGATTTAATCACGTGGTCAGTTTGTTCATGCAGGCTAAGTTCCAACGTGTCATCTTCAAGCGCATTAATCAGTTCGATAAAGCGACTCAATGCACCCGCAGCACGACCGGGTAGCACTTGCTCTTCGATCAAAGCAACACTGGCTTCCCACATGGTCGCACCACGATCTCGCGCTGCAAGACGAATCGTTTCTAACGTTTTATCACCCAAGCCACGAGTTGGCGTATTAACCACACGTTCAAACGCCGCATCATTACTGCGGTTGCTCATTAAGCGCATGTAGCTCAAGGCGTCTCTGATTTCCTGACGCTCGAAGAATCGCATGCCGCCGTAAATTCGATAAGGTAGACCAGCTTGGATCAAAGCTTCTTCAAGAACACGCGATTGTGCGTTGTTACGATATAGCATTGCCGTATCTTCTAACGCACCGCCTTTCTCCTGCCACTCTTTGATTTTGCTAACCGTGAAACGCGCTTCATCTAACTCGTTATAAGCAGAGTAAACAGAGATTGGCTCGCCATCGTTGCCATCAGTCCACAGCTCTTTACCCATACGCTCGGTGTTGTTTGAGATAAGCTCATTCGACGCCTGAAGAATGGTTTTGGTTGAACGGTAGTTTTGTTCAAGTCGAACCGTTGAAGCGCCTGGAAATTCATCCAAGAACTTCTGAATATTTTCAATTTTAGCACCACGCCAGCCATAGATAGATTGGTCATCATCACCCACAATCATCACGCGACAATCCGGGCCTGCCATCATGCGAAGCCAAGCGTATTGAATGTTGTTGGTATCTTGGAATTCGTCGACAAGAATGTGCTTAAAGCGAGCTTGGTAGTGCTCGCGGATGTGTTTCTTATCGCGCAATAGCTCATGCGATCGCAACAAGATTTCAGCAAAGTCGACCAAGCCAGCACGATCACATGCCTCTTGGTAAGCAGAGTAAATCTTTAACCACGTTTGAGTTATTGGATCATGGTAGGCGTCAATGTGACTTGGGCGCAGCCCTTCGTCTTTCTTGCCATTGATCCACCAAGAAGCTTGCTTGGCAGGCCACTGCTTTTCATCAAGGTTTTGCGCCTTGATTAAGCGACGCAGCAAACGAATCTGATCATCTGAATCAATGATCTGGAAATCTTCTGGCAGTTTTGCATCTAGGTAGTGAGCACGAAGAATGCGGTGACAGATACCGTGGAAGGTGCCGTTCCACATGCCCGACGAGCTACCCATCATCAACTCTTCAATACGACCACGCATCTCTGCTGCCGCTTTGTTGGTGAAAGTAACTGACATGATAGAGAACGGTGATGCTTGCTCTACACTTTGCAGCCAAGCGATACGATGCACCAACACTCGCGTTTTACCACTGCCTGCACCTGCCAGAATAAGTAGGTTTTCTAAAGGTGCCGCGACCGCCTCACGTTGTTTATCGTTTAGGCCATCGAGTAAAAGCGAAGGATCTATCATTGGATATGCTCACTACTGGGTATTTATACATAAAAGTTGATTATAACCTAAACACTAGGCTGCGTTTAGGATAATAAGAAGAAAAAACAATCAAAAATTAACATCATAAATTCAGTAACTTAAAAGATAAAACATCATTAATATTGATGTTTTTTATAATGCCATGAAATTATTTCCCGGTTGTTCCTATCCTTTTTAGTAAGCAAGTTAACAATCCATTAACCTGCGATATGAAAATACTATTAAGTCCTAGAGGGAATGACTATGAAAAATTCTAATCTTGCTGTTACAGCTGCAATCACAAGTGTACTAGCGTTCGGCGGTGCAGTTCTTACATCAGCACCTGCGGAAGCAGCAGCAAAAGAAAAATGCTACGGCGTGGCAAAAGCTGGCCAAAATGATTGTGCAACTAAAACAAGCTCATGTGCGGGTACAGCAAAAGAAGACAACCAATCCGATGCATTCGTGGTCGTTCCTAAAGGACTATGTGGCAAATTATCAGGTGGTAACACTCAATCATCATAATTGAGCTGCTTAGTATGGTGAGCTGACACTCAGCTCACCTCCACTTATTGTTAGGAGAATCGTTGTGACTCAAACTCTTCACCCCAACGCAGGGGTTGGCCTTAGAACACCGCACTTGGACTTCTTTAGCCAAAATCCAGCCTTAGTAAGTTGGTTAGAAGTTCACAGCGAGAACTACTTCTTGGCTCAATCACCGCAACGCCAACAACTCAGAGAAATTCGTCACGCACACAACATCAGTTGTCACGGTGTTGGGTTGTCGCTAGGTTCTGTTGAGCGCATCAATCAACATCATCTGATGCAGTTAAAAGACCTGATTGATGATATCGAGCCGTTCTTGGTTTCTGATCATCTCAGCTGGAGTCAGACCGGCGGTCACTACTTCAATGACTTGTTACCGCTGCCTTATACCGAAGAGGCGTTAGAAGTCTTCTGCCGCAATGTCATCGAGGTGCAAGACGGCCTGCAACGCCCTATGCTGATTGAAAACCCATCGAGCTACCTTGCCTTCAAACATTCAACCATCCCAGAGTGGGAATTTTTAGCCGAGGTACAAAAGCGTGCCGAGTGTCGCCTACTGCTCGATTTCAATAATATTTTTGTCTCATCTTTTAATCACGGTTTCAGCTGTGAAGAGTACTTAAACGGAATACCAGCAGACAAAGTGGAAGAGATTCACTTGGCAGGTTTTACCAAAAAGAAACTCGAACAAGGTGAGATCTGGATAGACACCCACAGCAAGCCTGTCTGTGACGAAGTATGGCAACTCTACACTGACTGGATTGCACAACATGGTTTGCGCCACACCTTGATAGAGTGGGATTTAGATATCCCAGAGCCACCAATTTTATTGGCTGAAGCGGCCAAAGCCAGTGACATCTTGTATCAACACGACAAGTTCAACCAAAGGAGTCGCGCATCATGAGCCACTCTTTAGCGAATGTGCAATCGGAGTTTGCTAACGCCCTACGCTATCAAAACAATGGTGAGCACTGCGACATAGTGAGCGACCACTTTACCGATGAACAGCGCATACAGATCTACCGAAATAACTTTGTGATTAGCTTGAGCGAAGTACTGGCAGCAACCTACCCACTCACTGAAATGTTGGTTGGTGAAGAGTGCTTCCAACAAATGGCTCGTCAACATGTCTTAAGTTATCCATCAACCTCAGGTGATGTCAGTGGTTACGGTGAACACTTTGAACAAACTATCCAAGCCTTTCCTGCGGTTATCGAGGCTGCACCTTATCTCGCTGAAGTGGCTTTGTATGAATGGCAAAAAGATAGCTTAGTGAGATGCGTTTCAGAATCACATGTCGACCAACGTCCTCTTTCTCGTTTAGCTGATGTACCGCAAGAACAACAAGGCGCTTTAGTCTTTCATCTCAAAGATTCAATAACGCTCATTAATTCTAGCTATACGATTATCGCGCTTGAGCAGGCTATCTATCAGCAACAACTCGATGGGTTAGACATCAACCAACCTGAATTTGGGGTGTTAATCCGATCGGAAAATTCACAGATTGAGAGCCACCGTTTGACGCAAGAAAGCCACCAACTATTAACCGAATTTCAATCAGGTCAAACGCTCTCAGCGATAGACCCTTTACTACTACAATATCTGAATACTGTCATGGCACTTAACGTCATCTCAGGCTTTTCAATCAATGCCGAATTGGAGAGATAATATGGATAACAACACAGTCACGAACATGATGGCTCAATACGACAGTTTGATTGAGAAATCACAGGCACTTTTTGTTCCCGTACTACTTCTGTTTTGTCGCCTATGGGTGGCGTGGGTCTTCTTTAATTCAGGACTCACCAAAATAGCCACTTGGGATAGCACCCTTTACTTGTTTGAATTGGAATACCAAGTGCCTCTTTTGCCTTGGGAATTGGCCGCTTACTTGGGTACCGCAGCTGAATTGATTCTGCCGGTATTCTTAGCGCTTGGCTTGTTAACCCGACCAATGGCTGCAGTGTTGTTCGTTTTCAATATAATGGCCGTCGTGTCATACCCTGTATTGTGGGCACAAGGTTTCTATGATCATCAGTTGTGGGGATTAATGATACTGGTCGTCGTCGTATGGGGAGCCGGACCTATGTCGCTTGATCGAATATTAAGAAAACAATTCGCAAGCTAGATCTATTTTGCATCGCTCTTAAATTGACCTAGCCCAAAACGCAAAAAACCACTCAATTGAGTGGTTTCTTTTTATCTGGAATAAACTACTTGTTTAGAAAAGCTTGTAGCTCTTCAGCAGAGATACCTTGCTCGGCTAGCTCTTTTGCTAGTAGCTGAACTTGTTCACCTTTACGAGATTCAACCACGCGTTGAAATTGGTAAATGATATCTCGCAAAGTATCAATTGGAACTTGTTTTGCCGCACTGCGAATACGCTCTTCACTTTGGTTTCCTAGCTCTTTAAGCAATTTACCAAACATGACCTTTTCAGGTGCATCTTCCATTTGTTCTAAGATGCGCGCCATTTCGTAGGTTGTTAATGACATTACAGTATTTTCCGTTGGGGACTAACGTTTCAATGAGTGACAAATATACCATGTTTTAACGTTTCGCAAACCGCCATTTGTATATTTTGTCACCCTTGAGACTTATGCCTTAGCAAACGTCATGTGCCATGACTTACCCGCTTTGCTCGCAAGCACTAACAATGCAGGAACAATAAGGAACATTTGCAGCGCAATCATCACTTGAGACGTTAAATCAAGACGTTGCATCGTACCCACAAGAAGTCCTGAACCGCTCATTTGGAACAAGCCAAGCAACGCAGCTGCGGTACCCGCACGGTCACCAAAAGGTTCAAGTGCCTTACCAGCTGCGGCACCAAGAATCCATGCGAAACCAACTGAAGATAAGAAAATCGGCAGCATGAATGCGATCGCGCTAGCATGCTCAGCAAGCACCAACATAACCACACCCGCTAAGCCAAGCGTTGAAATACCGACAACCAATGCTTTGTAAGTACCAAAACGGTCCATGAACTTCGGTGCAGTGAATGCAGCAGTGATGTTGATAACCGCGTTAATACCAAACCAGAAGGTAAACTCGTTCATCGTCAAACCTAAGTTTTCCATCAACACAACCGGTGCAGAGGTAACATAAGCAAGAATTACTGCCATCGCCATCAAACACAAGGTTGCATGGAAAAGGAACGATGGTGTTTTCAGTACTGACCAGTAACGCTCCAGTTTGAACACAGCAACCTTCTCTGTCGCCGGGTTAGACTCTTTCATTTGGAAGAATAAGATGCTGCCAACAACTACCGCGAACACAGCCATAAAGCTAAAGTTCGAGCGCCAGCCAAACTGTTGAGTCAACCAAGCACCAAGAATCGGTGCCAGTGCAGGAATAAAGCAAATGGCACCATTGAGGTAACTGATCATGCGGCCACTTTTTTCAGGGCCAAATAGATCGCGAACCGTCGCAAAGGCTGCTACAGAAGTCGCACAAGCTCCTAAGCCTTGTAGCAGCCGAGCTATTAGCATCATATCAATCGATTGAGCTGCCCACGCCAAGCAAGCACTCAATGCATAGATACTAACACCTCCCAATGCAACGGTTCGACGTCCTAACTTATCAGCTAAAGGGCCAGCAAATAATTGCCCGACACCCATGGCGAATAAAAACCAGGTAATCGTATCTTGTGCTAGTGCATGTTCCACGTGAAACGCTGTCGAAATTTGTGGCAGAGCTGGTAGATAGATATCAATAGCCAAAGGGCTAAATAGAACCAACATTGCCAATAAAGCAACCTGCAGTTTACTAGGGGTTGGAAGCGCGTTAGAAGGCACAAGATTCTCCGAATGAGTTAATTTAGGTGCATAATAACCAACTAAAGATATGAACAAAAATGGCATATACTCATTAGCATTATTCCAAATAGGAAACTCACATGAATATCGAGAAACTATCACGCCTCGACCTCAATCTATTAGTTTGCTTGCAGGTGCTGATGGAAGAGTTGAGTGTTACTCGCACTGCGCATCGATTGTGCCTTAGCCAGTCAGCGGTGAGTAAGTCATTAGCCAAACTTCGTGAGCAATTTAATGACCCCCTTTTCACGCGAAGTGCTCATGGCCTACGACCAACACCAAAGGCCGTTTTTCTCAAACCTCGATTAGAAACACTGATCAACCAACTTGATGTGCTTACCCAACCAGAGACCTTCATTCCCAACAACAGTGACCACAGTTTTCACATTGCGGCTGTTGAGAGTGTTTACCCACTTATTCTTCCCCACTTCTTACCAGCGATATTTCGACAAGCCCCTAAGGTGAATATCAACACCCATGCTTGGACGGAGCAAACCTTTAAGAAATTGCAGCTTGGTGAACTCGATATCGGACTCACGGGTAAAGACATCGACATTAACGACGCGCGTTTAACCATGCTTCCGCCAGACGATATTTGCGAACAAGAGATCTATCGCGATGCACAAATGTGTGTGTTAAGACGCAACCACCCTGCTCTGAGCAGCAAATGGGATCTGGAAACCTACCTTGCACAGCGTCATGTGCAAGTAAGATGTGATGGTAACGATCGTTGGTTACTCGACTACAAACTTGCCGACCTTGGTCACCAACGTGATATCGCTATTTCTGTTCCTGACTTCAACAGTGCAGCAAGTCTGTGCACTTACACTGACTTTGTGTTTACCGCACCCAGTCACTTCACCTACCTTGTTGCCAAGCAACTCGACTTAGTCGTT
Source organism: Vibrio splendidus 12E03 (assembly GCF_000272105.2). Taxonomy (GTDB): domain Bacteria; phylum Pseudomonadota; class Gammaproteobacteria; order Enterobacterales; family Vibrionaceae; genus Vibrio; species Vibrio splendidus_I. The sequence goes on along the minus strand of NZ_AJZD02000320.1, from coordinate 10,902 downwards.
GTCCCTCTGCCAATGGAATTTCCACCGATGGCATACACTCTGTTTTGGCACCGTGATAGAGAAAATGACCCAGCACTAACTTGGTTGCGAGATATCATCAAAGAAAAAACTCTGCACCTTAGATAAAAATGGCGTACAGCGTTTGCAGCAAACGAACAAAAGCGCTAGCTTATTGACCTAATAAGTCCCCTCACATGTATATCTACTGTGAGTGTTAACAAGGACCCTAACAATAAGGATAAACACAGATGCACAATATCACTGCGGAACGCGTTACTGCGGTTCGAGCTTGGCTTGAAGCAAACCAACTAGATGCCGTTATCATCCCACACGAAGATGAGTACCTAGGCGAATACGTTCCAGCTCATAACGAGCGACTTCACTGGTTAACTGGTTTCACTGGCTCTGCAGGTGCAGCGGTTATCACTCGTGAAAACGCTGCTATTTTTGTTGATGGTCGCTATACCGTTCAGGTTCGTAAGCAGGTACCAGCAGAGTTATTTGAGTATCGCCACCTTATTGAAGAGCCGGCTTTAGATTGGATCATTAATTCACTAGCACAAGGCAGCAAGGTAGCATTTGACCCACGCATGCACACAGCAGCTTGGTTGAAAGGCGCACAAGCGAAACTGGCTGATAAAGTTGAACTCACAACATTAACAGCAAACCCGATTGATGAGCTTTGGTCTGATCGTCCTGAGCCTGTTGTATCTGATGTTCGCCTAATGGCGACCGACGCCGTTGGTCAATCAAGTGAGAGCAAACGCGCTGAAATTGCAGGCTTACTAAAAGCCAAAGGTGCGGATGCCGCTATCCTTACTGAATTAGACTCTATTTGCTGGTTACTCAACGTTCGTGGTTTAGACGTGTCTCGCCTACCGGTTGTATTGTCTAATGCCATCATTCACGCCGATGAAAGTGTCGATTTCTTCTTAGACCCAGCTCGTATCCCTGCTGGCTTTGAAGCGCACGTTGGCAATGGTATTCGTGTTTCTCACCCATCTGAGCTTGAAGCACGTCTTCAATCTTTAGAAGGTAAGAATGTGTCAGTTGATTCAGGCACAAGCAATGCTTGGTACACACTTGTTCTACAAAACGCAGGCGCTCATATCATTGAAGCAGCCGACCCATGCTTAATGCCTAAGGCTGCTAAGAACGCAACTGAAATTGCCGGTATGAAGGCGTGTCACATTCGTGATGGTGTGGCGATGGCCAAGTTCTTGTCTTGGATTGATGCTGAAGTCGCGCAAGGTAACCTACACAACGAAGCGGTACTATCAGACAAAGTACAATCATTCCGCGAGCAAGACCCAACGCTAATGGACCTAAGTTTTGACACGATTTCAGCAGCAGGCGGCAACGCAGCTATGTGTCACTACAACCATGAGAACCAACCTGAACCAGGTCAGCTAGAGCTGAATACTCTGTACCTAGTCGATTCAGGCGGTCAGTACTTAGATGGTACGACCGACATCACTCGTACTATCGCGATTGGCCAACCAAGCGACGAAATGATTCAGCAGTTCACATTAGCGCTTAAAGGTCACATCGGCATTGCACGTGCGCGTTTCCCACAAGGTACTCGTGGTTTCCAACTTGATATTCTAGCGCGTCAGCACTTATGGGCAGAAGGCTTCGATTACGACCATGGTACTGGTCACGGTGTTGGTCACTTCCTCAGTGTTCATGAAGGACCACAAAGTATCTCTAAGAAGCTGATCGACGTGCCTCTTGTTGAAGGTATGGTGTTATCAAACGAACCGGGTTACTACCGTGCAGAAGAGTTCGGTATCCGTATCGAAAACCTAGAACTGGTTGTTGAGCTGCCAACTCAAGGTGACTTCTCAGTATTAACGTTTGAATCGCTAACACGTTGCCCTATCGATAAGCGCAACATCAACGTCGATCTACTGACGCGACCTGAACTTGCGTGGCTGAACGATTACCACCAAAAAGTATGGAACGATGTTAGCCCATTAGTTGAAGGTGATACGTTGAAATGGTTACGACAATCAACAACACCACTTGCTCACGCTTAATGCCTTGCTAGGCAGGTAACTGAGCCAAAACTAGTTGGTTCAGTTAGATATTAAAACGGCTACCCTTAGGTAGCCGTTTTTGTTTGTCGATTTCACATCACTGATGTTTCACGTGGAACATCAAACAAGATGTTAGTTAGCCTGAGTAAGCGCTGTGCCAATCTCGCCATACTGGGTCGAAGCCGCGTTGACGAATCATAGCCTCAATATCAGCCGCACTTCGCTCATCACTTATCTCAAATTGCTCAAGCTCTTCCTCACCTGAAGCATAACCGCCTGGTTGAGTTTTTGACGCGGCAGACATGCTAGTGATACCTAACGGCAACACGTTATCGCGGAACATTGCAGATTCACGAGTCGAAAGAGACAACTCAACCTCAGGGTTTAATAGTCGATAAGCACAGATAAGTTGCACCAACTGCTTATCACTCATAATCGACTTAGGTTGCAAACCACCCTCACAAGGACGAAGACGTGGGAAAGAAATCGAGTAACGCGTTTGCCAGTAAGTTCGTTCTAAGTAATCCAAATGAGCGGCCACGAAGAAGCACTCCGTTCGCCAATCTTCCAAGCCAATCAAAGCACCAATCCCTATCTTATCAATACCCGCTTTTGCCAGACGATCGGGCGTTTCGAGCCGGTATTCAAAATCCATTTTGTTGCCACGCAAGTGGTGCTCAGCATAGGTACTTGGGCTATATGTTTCTTGGTAAACCATGACGGCATCTAAGCCAAGCGTTTTGAGCTCGGCGTAGTCGTCTTGATCAAGCGGCTGCACTTCCATCGCAAGATAGTTAAATTGCGCTTTGATATTCGGCAGCACCTCGCGGAAGTATTTCATTCCAACCTTGGTTTCGTGCTCACCGGTCACCAACAATACACTATCGAATTTCATCTTTTTGATGGCTGCGCTCTCGGCATCAATTTCATCCAAAGTTAACGTACGACGCTTGATACGGTTCTCCATTGAGAAGCCACAATAGGTACACGCATTCGCGCACAAGTTCGATAGGTACAAAGGAATATACAGCGACATCGTATTACCAAATCGCTTACGCGTTAACGCCAACGATTGTTGTGCCATCTGCTCTAAGTAAGGTTCTGCCGCCGGAGAGATCAAAGCCTTAAAATCTTCTAAGTCACGTTTGGGTTTACTTAGAGCACGTTCAACATCCGCGGCCGTTTTACTGAAGATAGACATACCAATGTCATCCCAGTTGAGCTGTTTAAATCGATCAACAAACGTCATAGTAATACTACTCGTCTAAAAATGAGGTTAGCGGGCTTGAAGCAACTGCGTGAGATACCTGACCAGCGAGACCAGCAAGGTAAGCCATACGCCCCGCTTCAACTGCTAACTTAAAAGCAACTGCCATTTCAACAGGTTGTTGAGAAGCAGCAATCGCGGTATTAACTAACACAGCGTCAGCACCCATTTCCATTGCACGTGCCGCATGTGATGGAGCACCAATGCCCGCATCAACAACCACAGGAACGTTGGCTTGGTCGATAATGATCTCTAAGAAGTCGGCTGACGCGATTCCCTTATTCGAACCAATCGGTGCACCTAATGGCATCACAGCAGCACAACCTACCTCTTCTAAGCGCTTACACAACACAGGGTCGGCGTGGCAATAAGGCAACACAACAAAGCCATCTTTCACCAACTGCTCAGCAGCGTTAAGTGTCTCGATTGGGTCTGGCATCAAGTACTTTGGATCCGGATGAATCTCAAGCTTTAGCCAGTTAGTACCGAGTGCTTCGCGAGCCAAGTGTGCGGCAAAAATCGCATCCTTCGCGTTCTTCGCACCAGAGGTATTCGGAAGTAGATTAACGCCAGCATCAATAATTGGCTGCAAAATATCATCTTGCTCAGAACGAATATCAACTCTCTTCAGTGCCATGGTTGCCAGTTGAGAACCTGACGCTTCGATAGCACTCGCCATCAAATGCTTGTTTGCGAACTTGCCAGTTCCCGTGAACAGACGTGATTGAAATGTTTTATCTGCGATGGTTAACATGGTTAGCCCCCTGCAATAGCTTGGAAAAGAGAGATGGAATCGCCTTCGTTGACGATGGTTTGTTGCCATTGACTGCGTGGTACAACCGCATTATTGATAGCAAATACACACCCTAAATCAGGTAGCGATAGTGCTTGGATGATGTCTGAAAGAGACGACGATTGCGCGACCTGCTCTGGTTGCTCGTTTATAGAAATAGTTATGTGGCTCATTGTGCTTCTTCTTCTAGGTGTTGGATCGCAGTTGTGTTGCAAACCGGACATTCGCTATCTTGCGTGACCATTAGGTTTTGCCAGTTCATGGTCTGGCCATCGAACAGCTTTAGTTGATGTGTTGCGACTTTAAACTCGCCACTACTAATACGCTGAATAGCAGCAAGAGCTTGGAGGTTACCTATAGTGCCAACCACTGGACCAATGATGCCGCTATCACTACAACGCGTTGTTTGTGGATGGTGCTCAAACGGGAAAAGGCAGTGGTAACACCCTTTCTGGTTCTGATAATCAAAGACAATAAATTGACCTTTCCAACCGATTGCAGAACCCGATATCAAAGGTGTATTAGCTTTAAAACAAGCTCGGTTAACCTGCTGGCGTGACGCGAAGTTGTCAGTACAATCCAACACGAGATCAGCCAACATGACTTCTAATTCAAGTTGGCTTTCACTCATTCGTTGATTGATGGTTCTTACTTGGCTGCGCTCATTGAGCTCATTTAGTTGTTGTTTAAGTGCTTCGACCTTAGGTGAACCTAATTGGCTCTCCTTGAACGCTACCTGTCTCTGCAGGTTGGATGAATCAACACAATCGTCATCGACCAACACGATTCTTCCACCGCCAGAAGCTGCGAGATAGAGAGCAGCGGCATTACCTAAGCCACCACAACCAATCACCAACACATGGCTGTTTAACAGGTTTCGTTGCCCTTGCTCACCAACCTCAGGTAATGCAATTTGTCGTTGGTAACGAATGAACTCAAAGTCACTCAGCATAGCTAGGCTCCCGCATAACCTCTTTACTCGTCATTGAAGAGTTAGGAGCCATCAGCTTGTCGAAGAATTCGATCACTTTTTGTGGGTCTTCCGCTAATGTAATCGCACGTACAACCGCCAAGCTCGATACACCACAATCCCAAACCTGCGCAGCAGTCGATTGGTCAATACCGCCAATAGCAACCGTCGGATAACCAGTAAGTTCTTCTGTGTATGGGATGGTACCAATTAGCTGTTGGTACAGAGATAAACGCACCAAGCCTTGAGGCTTTGATGGCATCTGTTTCGTCGTAGTCGGAAATATATGGCCTAGTGCAATGTAGCTTGGATTGATTTGGACGATGCGCAGCAACTCATAATAACCATGAGTAGATAGACCGATCTTAATGCCCGCTTGGCTCAGTTGGGAAAGGTTTGATTCTTCAATATCCTCTTGCCCAAGGTGCACACCAAAAGCACCATGCTTAAGTGCAAGCTGCCAGTAATCATTAATAAAAACCTGAGCGTTATGTTCACGACCAAGTTCGATAGATCGCGCGATTTGTTGCTCTAAATCGGCTTGTTGAGGGTTCTTAATACGCAGTTGGACAGTATTGATTCCGAGTTTAAGCAATCTTTCTATCCACTCAACATCATCAACCACCGGGTATAAACCGAGGCTATTCTTAGTTAACTCAGGGAAAGAAAGTGATGTCCCTTGGTTAGCCCTACCAACGCTGATATCCAGTCGTTCATCTTCTAGAACAGGGATAGGAAAATTTTGATAGTGTGCTGGCCATGTTCCACGTGAAACATTCGATGCAGCGCGAGCTAAAACCAACGCATCTTCCAATGGAAATTCCAACGCCAATAAAGTAAGTAACCAAGCAAAGTGACCACTGCTATCTAATTCTTTATGAGCTGTAGTGTCACTCTTGATAACACGATTAGCATTTAGGTGTGACCAGATATCTAACACAGCTGAATCATCGGAGACTCCGATATGGACTGTGTTAGAAGCTTGAGTCAAAGCAGCACAAACATCGATCAGCGCAACTGAATTACTGTAATCAACAACATGGTTCAGTTGCTCTAACTGACACTCCGCCAATGAATCAACATCATGAGCAAAGCCAATAAATAGTGCCTGTTGAGCATCAACGATAGAGAAGTATTGAGTTGGGCTTACACCCAACTCAACTGCATCAGTTGCTAAACCTTGTTGTTTAGCAACCAATAGACAGTTTTGAACCTCCCCCGTTAACTCGATGTATTGAGATGGGATGAGAATCTTCACTGTCATTATTCCTCTAATTGAGCTTCTTTTGCTCCTACAGCAGGGTGATATAGTTCAGAGCCAGTATCACGGAACTCTTGTGATTTTTGACGCATACCCTCCAACGGGTTATCTAGCATCTTAATCTCTATTGCCTGATCAGCCGCTACTTGTTCTGTGTCTTTCGCATACTCTCGAACTTCTTGAGAAATCTTCATCGAGCAGAACTTAGGTCCACACATAGAGCAGAAGTGAGCAACCTTGCCCGACTCTTGTGGCAGAGTTTCATCGTGGAAAGAACGTGCTGTTTCTGGATCTAAAGCTAGATTAAATTGGTCTTCCCAACGGAATTCAAAACGTGCTTTAGACAATGCATTATCTCGGATTTGTGCGCCCGGGTGCCCTTTTGCCAAGTCTGCAGCATGTGCTGCCAGCTTGTAAGTAATCAAGCCAGTCTTCACATCTTCTTTATTTGGTAAGCCCAAATGCTCTTTAGGTGTTACATAACAAAGCATCGCACAGCCGTACCAACCAATCATTGCCGCGCCAATACCAGAGGTAATGTGGTCATAACCCGGTGCGATATCTGTAGTCAGCGGGCCTAATGTATAGAAAGGCGCTTCATGGCAGTGCTCTAGCTGCTCGTCCATATTCTCTTTAATAAGGTGCATAGGTACATGTCCAGGGCCTTCAATGATCACCTGAACATCATACTCCCAAGCCACTTTAGTCAGCTCACCTAGAGTACGTAACTCAGAAAATTGAGCCTCATCGTTGGCATCTGCAATAGAGCCAGGACGTAGGCCATCACCTAATGACAGAGCCACATCGTACTTCGCACAGATCTCACAAATCTCGCGGAAGTGTGTATATAGAAAGCTTTCTTGGTGATGTGCAAGACACCATTTCGCAATAATAGAGCCACCACGAGAGACAATGCCGGTTACACGTTTAGCCGTCATAGGTACGTAACGAAGAAGCAAACCTGCGTGGATAGTGAAGTAATCAACGCCCTGCTCCGCTTGTTCAATAAGGGTATCGCGCATCACTTCCCAGTTAAGGTCTTCGGCTACGCCATTCACTTTCTCAAGCGCCTGATACATAGGAACCGTACCAATTGGCACTGGGCTGTTACGCAGGATCCATTCGCGAGTCTCGTGGATATTACGGCCAGTAGAGAGGTCCATTACAGTATCGCCGCCCCAGCGGGTTGACCATACTAGCTTCTCCACTTCTTCTTCAATCGAAGAGCTTACAGAAGAGTTACCGATATTGGCGTTCACTTTAACCAAGAAGTTTCGGCCAATAATCATCGGCTCAGATTCAGGGTGGTTGATGTTTGAAGGGATGATAGCTCGGCCTTCAGCGACCTCTTTACGCACGAACTCAGGGGTAATTTCTTTTGGCAGGTTTGCGCCAAAGTTATGGCCAGGGTGTTGGTGATTAAGCTGTTCATCAGCGAACTTCTGACGCCCAATGTTCTCACGTATCGCAATGTACTCCATCTCAGGTGTGATAACTCCCTGACGAGCATAATGCAGTTGAGTTACACATTGGTCGCCAGTAGCGCGACGAATTCGAGGCAGATTTCCGTAACGAAGGTCGTCTAGGGTTTCATCTTCTAAACGTTCTTTGGTGTAAACAGAGCTTACATCATCGAGCAATTCCGTATCACCACGCTCTTCAATCCATTGCTCTCGCAACTTAGGAAGGCCGCTATAAAGGTCTATTTCATGCGTAGGATCAGTATAAACACCTGAGGTATCGTAGACATGAATCGGCTCATTAGGTTCGAATACAGGCTCTTTTTTGGTACCACCAACAAGGCTATCTGCGAGGGATATTTCTCGAACAGGGACTTGAATGTCCTCGCGAGATCCTTGGATATAAGCTTTTTTTGAATTTGGATAAGGTTGTACGGATAAAGAATCGATGAAATTCTTCGCTTCCAGTCTTGCTTGTTTACGACTCGACATAGCATTTTTCCTTGGCTTTTAGCCATTATTTATAGGGATAAAAATGCTTGACGGATTAGATGCTACAAGAGGGATCACGGTAAGAAATACAGTTGTGATCTGGAGATAGATCTCTAGAAGGATTCTAGTTAGATATCTACTCTTGTTCCCTTCGCAGGTATTAGCCTGATCAGGTTCAACGGATCCCGAGTTAACGGTCTCAGCCATATGGCACTCCGACAAGTTCGATCGAGTATATAAAAACGGCTTGGATAAACCAAGCCGAGTTGTTAACAAATCGTAAGAAAGTTTTAAGACTTTATCAAAAGTTGGAAGCCGATCCATGCTGCAGAGATACTGAGAACCACGTTGAGCAGCACATTGAGTCCCATCTTAAAGAAAGCGCCCTGCTGCATAAGAAGCACGTTATCCATCGAAAATGTAGAGAACGTAGTCAGTGCCCCAAGGAAACCAAGACCGATGATCTGTCTCCATGGTTCTGTCGCAACCATCTCATTTTCAAATGCGGCGATGAGCAAACCCATAATGAAGGAGCCGATCACGTTAACAGTCAGCGTACCGTAAGGAAAACCACGCCCTAACATCACTACACATAACTCTGAAATCAAATAGCGCGAACAAGCACCAAATGCACCACCAATGGCAATAAAACCTAAAATAGATAGCTGACCCATGAATCCTCCCAAATAACAGTCCCTATATTCTAGCTTTACCGCCGATAAAAGCGAGGGTAGAAACTAAGAATGCATGCGCAAATATTAAACGTTACAGGTGTCACTTAACTTCGATATACCCCATCAATCCGGTTTTCATGTGTTCAATTACATGACAGTGGTACATCCAACGTCCTGGGTTGTCTGCAACAAACGCAGCTTTCGCTCGGCCGTTTTTCCCTAGTAATACAGTATCGGTATGGAAAGGCTCTTCTATTTTTTTGCCATCAAGTTCCAATACAGTGAATGTATGACCATGGATATGAATTGGGTGGTGATATTGAGTGACGTTCTTAAGATCGAATATATAAGTTTTACCTAACTCCAAAGTCGCTAACGGAGCTGGAATATTGTCTTTGCTCATTCCCTCCCACGCGCGTTTATTCGTAAGCCAAAACTTAGGCATCGACTTCCCATCTTTAGATACCGGTGAGACCGCTCCTTCCCACTCAAACACAAAATCGATTTCCTCTGCGTTGACGAGATCTAAGTTAGGTACTGGATTGAGAGGCAATGAAGGAAGTGTTTGGCCTTCTATTAGCGTGGAATCTACAGCCTCAAACTCACACAAGGAAAAAGGAAAACGTCCCTTCATTTGCAGAACATTCACTCGCTCCCCTTCCTTTGGAGCAATCAGCCCGAGATCGACACGCATACCTGGGCCAATTTTGTGTTGAGTCAGCTTATAAGGTGTCTTTACAGGGTTACCATCAATGGCAATGACCCATGCTTCAGCCCCTTCAATCGCAATCGGGTAGGTAATCGTGTTATCAACGTTAGCGATACGCAGCCTAGTCATTGCGTGCTGCTTCAATTGATAGATGGGTTCATGTACGCCATTGACGCTACTCCACTCTCCTGGCGTTCCCATACGAGCGCTGAGACGAGGGATCATCAAGTCTTTCCACTGACCTTGTTTGTCGATATGCCAATGTTTAAGCATCAGAGCATGCTCTTCATCGAACTGAACTGGCGCACTCTCTTCGACAATAATAAGCCCGACCAAGCCCATACCAAGTTGCTTAACACTGTTCATGTGCGGGTGATACCAGAATGTACCCGCATCTGGTGGCGTAAACTCATAGACAAACGTTTCACCGGGCATAATAGGAGGCTGACTTAAGAAAGGAACCCCATCCATTTCGATCGGAATTCTCAGGCCATGCCAATGAATTGTGGTCGGTTCTGATAGCTTGTTTGTAAATCGAATCATTACCTTTTCGCCTTGTCGACAGCGAATAATCGGTGCTGGAATCTGTCCATTAAAGGCTAAAACATTAGTAGTAAATCCCTTCACCAACTCAGCAGTTGAAGGCTCAGCAGTTAAGTCATAAACGAACTTTCCTTGATCATCAACAGACTGCTTCATTGAGCAAGCAGGTAGGACAGTTAATGCAGATATAGCGAGAGATGATTGAATAAACTTACGACGGGAAATATCCATATTTGTTGCCTTTTAGTAATAACGACCAAAATGTAACAAAATATTGAGAATAATTCTCATAAAGAAGTGTGGTTTGTGCTGACGATTGTTTATAAAAGACGCGGGGATAAGTAAGTACTTACAATATTAAGGCTTGGTTCTGTTGAAGATAGGGATTATCGACTAAAAAATAGAACCAACAGACGTAAAAAAGCCTCAACATTTCTGCTGAGGCTTTATATATGGCACGGATGGAAGTTTAGACTCCGAATACGCACTATTTTGGTAAGTCGGGGAACCCGCTGCTCTGAAAATATATTAGATTCAAAAAGCAAAAAAGCTCTAGTCTTTCGACTAGAGCCTTAAATATGGCAGGGTGGAGATTTAGACTCCCAATACGCGCTAGTTTGGTAAGTCGGGGGAATCCGCTGCTCTGAAAATATATTAGATTCAAAAAGCAAAAAGGCTCTAGCATTTCTGCTAG
>NZ_AJZD02000319.1 GCF_000272105.2 Vibrio splendidus 12E03 | reverse complement strand
GTGTTTTTATTGAACTGCAACCGATACGACCCTTTATTTATTAAGCATTCTGAAAGTGTAAAGTGATTTAATGACAAACAATAATTCATCCTCAAAACCGGAAACAAATATTAAGTTTATTGGCGCTCATGTCTCGGCTGCTGGTGGTGTTGATCAGGCGCCTATGCGTGCACGAGAAATAGGAGCCAATGCGTTTGCACTGTTTACCAAGAACCAGAGACAGTGGGCGGCAAAACCGCTAGAAGCGAAAACCATTAGTGCCTTTAAAGCCAATTGCAAAATGTTGGGCTTCGGTGCTGAACACATTCTTCCTCATGACTCCTACCTGATTAACCTAGGAGCACCAGAAGAAGAGAAGCTAGAGAAATCACGCGCGGCTTTTATTGATGAAATGGAGCGTTGTAATCAACTAGGATTAACGCTTTTAAATTTTCATCCTGGGAGTCATTTGAAGAAAATCTCAGAAAGCGAATGTTTGGCGAAGATCGCTGAATCGATCAACCTAGCTCATCAAGCGGTACCTGACGTAATCGCAGTGATCGAGAATACGTCTGGGCAGGGCACTAATCTGGGTTGGAAGTTTGAACATCTAGCCGAGATTATCGAGCAGGTAGAAGATAAGTCACGTGTGGGTGTGTGCTTAGACACCTGCCATACGTTTACTGCTGGTTATGACTTACGTACAAAAGAGGCGTGTGAGCATACTTTTGCTGAGTTCGACCGCATCGTGGGTATGCACTATCTAAGAGCAATGCACATCAATGATTCAAAAGCTGAGTTCGCGAGCCGAGTCGATCGACACCATTCTTTGGGAAAAGGCGAAATTGGCTGGGATTGTTTTGAGTATATTGCCTCTGATTCTCGCTTTAATGGTATCCCTCTTATCTTGGAAACCATTGATTCGACCATATGGAAAGAGGAAATTCAACAACTTAGAATATTTCATCGCTCAGCAACGCTAGCGAGCGAAGAAGCGTAATAATAGAGGGGAAAATTTATTTCCGTCTATTTCTAATAACTGGCACCTTTCTTTCATAGTATTAAAGTGAATATGTAGTTCACGATGTCTTAGAGGAGGTGCCTTTATGTATTCAATCACCCAAACTTCAACTATTGCTGTCGCACGCCGTTTACCTACACCAAACCGTCACGTGCATAACCACGGACACCATCGTACACAGCAGAAAAGTGGTTAATCGAGATAAACACAACTTGAACTGATTATTATGATTCATCAACAAGTGAACCCTACACATCATGTTTATTGATAGCTGTATGAGGTATAACTAGAGCCCTATTTAGGACAGTTAGCCGATACAGCTATTTTTTTGTCTGGCGAAAGCCGCTAGAAACCTTGATGATTGGGAAGTAAAACGATGAGCGCACCAAAGACTTGGGAATCCATTAATAATGATGAACGTGATAAAGAGTACTTTCAGAGTGTGCTCGCGTTTGTTGAACAGCAACGTAATAGTGGCAAAACCGTCTACCCGCCACAAGAACAGGTGTTCAGTGCCTTTGATATGACGCCTTTCGAGTCCGTGCGAGTGGTTATCTTAGGGCAAGATCCTTATCACGGTGCTAACCAAGCTCACGGCTTAGCATTCTCAGTGCTTCCTGGTGTGAAAATCCCACCTTCTCTACGCAATATGTACAAAGAGCTTGCACAAGATATAGAGGGCTTTGAGATTCCTAGTCATGGTTATCTCGATTCTTGGGCATCGCAAGGGGTGTTGATGTTGAACACTGTCCTTACAGTCGAAGAGGCAAAAGCACACTCACATGCTAAGTGTGGCTGGGAAACCTTTACTGATGCCATTATTGCTGAGCTCAATCAGCGCTCTGAACCGATCATCTTTTTGTTGTGGGGCACACACGCCCAGAAGAAAGGCCAAGCGATTGATGACGACAAGCATCATGTGTTGGTTTCACCTCACCCATCGCCATTATCGGCACGCCGTGGCTTCTTCGGTTGTCAGCACTTCTCCACAACCAACAAGCTGCTTTCTTCTATGGATCAACAACCTATTGACTGGCGTTTACCAACAGAAGTGTAGGTTGGTGGTTTTCTGAGCAGGGTCAAATCATAAATCAGCATATTCGTATACACTTATGAATAGTAGGTGTAACGGAGTGCAATACTATGATGATTGAAAGGATAAGACGAGAGCATGGCTATATGGCTCGCTTACTCGCGATACTCAACAGTAAGTTAGAGTTTCTGAAACAGGAGCGAGAAATAAACTATAGCCTGATCGCAGAGGTGGTTCATTACCTTATGAACCATTCAGACAAAGTGCATCACCCTAAAGAAGACGTCATTTATCGCTACTATCTTAAGCAATATGGCAGCGAGCAAGCGATTGAAGACTTGGAGTTAGAGCATCAATTGCTTTCTGAGAAAACGGCGGACTTTTTAGGTTTGGTCGATATGATCCTTCAAGATGCGGTGGTTCCTCAGCAAGTCTTTATTGAGCAGCTTGAAGCGTTTGTTAAAGCTCAGCGAAAGCACATGGAATATGAAGAGAAGCATGTGCTACCCATGATTGTTGAGGCGTTCACGGTGAAGGATTGGCAAGAAGTGGAGTCTCAATGGCTTCAACCGGAAGATGACCCTGTTTTTGGAGAGACCATCGCCGATCAATATCGCCAACTCGCGGCTCGGGTTCGACAAAATGAACAAGAGTGCGTTTAGCCTGTTTTAATGTTGAAACGCACCTATTTTTAGGTGTCCTCTATATTAGAGGTTTGGTTTCCAAATGGCGCTTTGAGCGGATTAACTACCTCAAACAATAAAAAAGGCACCTAAATAGGTGCCTTTTGCTATCTGATTTCTTATCGTGCTGATTAAAGCTTTATATCGTCAAGGCTAAAATCAAGACCTAGGTTCATCTCTCTCAGCTCTTTCTCAAGCTGCCTACGATCGTTGATGGCTTCGATTTCACGCCACTTACGCTTGAGTGGTTTCGAGCGTGATTTTTGAGTTACACGAGGCATTTCTAGTTCTGATACTTCATCGAATTGAAAGCTATCCATAAGCCATATCTCCTTCCGTGGGACTAGTTCTTGCGAACCAATAAATATCATATTTAGGTTCACAATAACTTTGATTTGTTTCTCATTTGTTTCAAATCTATGAAGCTTTTGTTCTATTTTCTTATGCATGCTCACACATTGTGAGAATTATTATGTATAAAAAACAAGCAAACAAACCTAAGTAAACGATTAAATTGGGGGTTATTGAATGTTAATTCATTGTGCGAATGGAATAGCGTTTTGACTACAATGCATTGAGGTGTATATGGAGCCGTGCGGTATAGGGATCTCATTGGCCTAGAAAAAAACGAAGATCTTCACTATACCTTGTAAAACCTAGGCTGACGTCATTTTTATAGGATGATGTTCTTGTTGGGGTAGTGCCGTGGCTGTTGTTGATATTATGTCCCGATAATGTGACTTTTATTGGGCTGCATTGTTGAAAGTTGTGTTAACAAAAGGTGTGTTATTAGTGAAATGTCATTTTAATATAAGTGCATTTGCATATTGATTTTTAGGCCGTCTCGCTGCATTATCCGCCCGTCAAAAAATACACTGATACGTAAAATGGATGCATGAAGCGACATTTACAGTCTCAATCGCCGCAAGAATATAACAAGAGTGCCGACACAACATTGACAGAGGCATAGGCGATTAAGAGGAAGGCTAGGAAGCATGATCGGTGCTTAAACTCAATTACGAGGTTCACGTGACAGACTTAATCAATTTGATGAACGATCTCCTTTGGGGATCTATCTTAGTTTACTTACTGGTTGGTGTGGGTATCTACTTCACTGTACGACTAGGCTTCATTCAATTCCGCCATTTCGGCCACATGTTCTCTGTTCTTAGAAACAGCCGTAAAGCAGACAGTGCTGGTATCTCTTCTTTCCAAGCTCTTTGTACTAGTCTCGCTGCTCGTGTAGGTACGGGTAACATGGCAGGTGTTGCTGTAGCACTAACCGCTGGTGGCCCTGGTGCTATCTTCTGGATGTGGCTAATCGCAATGCTAGGTATGGCAACATCGTTTGCAGAAAGCACACTGGCACAGCTATACAAAACGCGTGATAACGACGGTAACTACCGCGGCGGCCCTGCATACTACATGGAGAAAGGCCTAGGCATGCGTTGGATGGGGGTTCTATTCTCTATCTTCCTAATCATTGCATTTGGTCTTGTATTCAACGCGGTTCAAGCGAACGCGATTGCAAGCGCAATGAACACTGCATTCGACCTTGAGCGTAGCTACGTTGGTGTGGGTATCGTAATCATCTCTGCATTCGTTATCTTCGGTGGTATCCGTAAGATTGCACGCACAGCAGAAATCATCGTTCCAATCATGGCATTGGCTTACCTAGCGATCGCTATGTACGTGATGTTCGCGAACATCGAGAAAGTGCCTGAAGTACTGGCTCTTATCTTCAAGAGTGCATTCGGTCTGCAAGAAGCAGCAGCGGGTGGCTTGGGTTACGCAATCGCACAAGCGATGATTAACGGTATCAAACGTGGTTTGTTCTCGAACGAAGCGGGTATGGGTTCTGCGCCAAACGCAGCAGCTTCTGCTACGCCTTACCCACCGCACCCAGCATCACAAGGTTACGTGCAAATGCTAGGCGTGTTCATGGACACCATTGTTATCTGTTCAGCAACAGTAGCTATCATCCTGATGTCTGGTGAGTATGTACCACACGGTGAAGTAACGGGTATCGAATTAACGCAACGTGCACTAACAGCACAAGTTGGCGAATGGGGTGGCATCTTTGTCGCGGTAGCGATTTTCTTCTTCGCTTTCACTTCAATCATTGCAAACTACTCGTACGCTGAAACGAACCTTATCTTCCTTGAGCACAACAACAAGAAAGGCCTAGTGCTATTCCGTATCGTTGTTCTGGGTATGGTTATGTTCGGTTCTCTAGCAACTCTACCAACGGTATGGGCTCTGGCTGACGTATCGATGGGCCTAATGGCGATTGTTAACTTGGTGGCGATTATCCTGCTATCAGGTATCGTGATTAAGCTAGCGAAAGACTACAACCGCCAACTAGACGCGGGTAAAGTACCAACATTCGATTCGAATGACTTCCCAGAGCTTAAGTCTCAGCTGGAAGACGGTATTTGGGACAACAACAAGAAGTAATCTTGTTGGAGCGATAAACAGCTCATCCTAAAGTGATTAGAAAGGCTAAGGTTTCGACCTTAGCCTTTTTCTTTGCCTGTCATTTGTCTCATTCTGTCTATCGAAGCTCATTCTCCCTATCGAAGTAATAGGAAGAGTCATAAAGACAAGTTGATGTTTTTTCTATACTCTAGCAGCATCCAGTTAGATAACCGATTAGGGTAAAGTTATGTTAGTTGTCGTTTCTCCAGCCAAAACACTTGATTACGAATCACCATTAGCGACGGAACGCTTTAGTCAGCCAGAGTTTGTTGAACACTCTGCTGAGCTGATTGAAGAGTGCCGCAAACTGACGCCAGTAGATATTTCTGCACTGATGAAAGTCAGCGATAAGATCGCAGGGTTGAACGTAGCGCGCTTTGAGCAGTGGAGCGAGACCTTTACCCAAGACAACGCACGCCAAGCAATCCTAGCCTTTAAGGGCGATGTATACACTGGCCTAGACGCTGAAACGCTATCGGATGAAGATTTTGACTACGCACAAGACCACCTGCGCATGCTTTCTGGGTTATATGGCTTGCTTAAGCCGTTGGATTTGATGCAGCCATACCGCCTAGAGATGGGGACACGCTTAGCCAATGCTCGTGGTACTAACTTGTACCAGTTCTGGGGCAACATCATCACAGACAAGCTGAATGAAGCATTGAATGCTCAAGGCGATAATGTGTTGATCAATCTAGCGTCGAACGAATACTTTAAAGCCGTGAAGCCGAAGAACTTGGATGGCCAAGTGATTACCCCTGTCTTCAAAGACTGCAAGAACGGTCAGTACAAGGTGATCAGTTTCTACGCGAAGAAAGCGCGTGGCATGATGGCTCGCTACATCATCGAGAACAAGATCGACTCGGCTGAGGCGCTGACCCAGTTTGATACGGCGGGCTACTACTTCGTTGAAGAAGAGTCGAACGCGAAAGAGCTTGTCTTTAAGCGCGAAGAGCAAAACTAGTAGTCCTTGGCTAACGAGTAGCTCTCGGTTTTAGCCTGATAACAGACCAGATAGAGAAAAGCCCCATGCAGCGAACTGCATGGGGCTTTTTTATTGAATCGTTGAAGCTGGTAGATTACTTCTTCTTTGCTGCTTTCTTTTTCTTCGCGATTTTTTTCTTCTTCGCGATTTTTTGTTTCTCTACCGCTTTCTTATCTTCTTTCTTCGGCTTCTTCTTCTTAGTCACGGCCGCTTTCTTATGCGTAGGGCGCATGCCTTCGATGAAGCGTTCTTTGATTGGTTCGTCTGTGTAACGAGCCACACGCTCAATCATTAGTTGATCGTGCGCTTCAATGATAGAAACCGCGTTACCTTTTTTACCAGCACGAGCCGTACGGCCAATACGGTGTAGGTATACGTCAGCCGTACGTGGCATGTCGTAGTTGATTACGTGGCTTACGTCTGGAAGGTCGATACCACGCGCCGCAACGTCAGTCGCTAGTAGTACGTTTACAGAGCCGTCACGGAAACGAGCAATCGCGTTATTACGACGATCTTGAGGCATTTCACCTTGGATCCATGCACATGGGATTTGCGCGCTTTCAAGTTGAGCTCGTAGATCACCTAGACGATCACGCGTCTTCAAGAACACGATGCTGCGCTCAGCTTGCTCTGTGATGACGTGCTTTAGGATGTTCAGCTTGTGCTCTGCTGTGTCTGCACGGTGGTACCACTGAGTGATCTTCTTACGCTCACGAAGTGATGATTTCGCATCGATCTCCGCTGGGTTTTTAAGTAGATCTTCAGT
Organism: Vibrio splendidus 12E03; assembly: GCF_000272105.2. Classification (GTDB taxonomy): domain Bacteria; phylum Pseudomonadota; class Gammaproteobacteria; order Enterobacterales; family Vibrionaceae; genus Vibrio; species Vibrio splendidus_I. The sequence continues at coordinate 40,064 of NZ_AJZD02000319.1, read as the reverse complement.
GAAGCCTTCAATGCCTTTACCTTCTAGCGTTGCTGAGAACAGTAAAGTTTGTTTACGCCAGCGACACTCTGCAGACAGACGGTCAACAACAGGGCCAAAGCCCATGTCTAGCATACGGTCGGCTTCATCTAGAACCAGCCATTCAATTGCACGACAATCAAAACGCTCGCCTTCGATGTATTCCATCAAGCGGCCAGGTGTTGCTACTACGATATCTTGAGTTGTGCTTAAGATATCTGCGTGCTCTTGGTACATCACACCGCCCGTGATAGTGAAGATATTTAGGCTAGTGTATTTAGCAAGCTCACGTGCTTGTTCGGTGATCTGCATTGCTAGCTCACGCGTTGGCGTCAGGATAAGCATACGAGCAGGGCCAGATTTCTTACGTGGGAAATCCAGTAGGTATTGCAGTGCTGGCAATACAAATGATGCTGTTTTACCAGTACCTGTTGGCGCAGAAGCCAAAACGTCTCTTCCATCTAACGCTTGTGGGATTGCTTCAGCTTGTATCTGTGTTGGACGTTCGTAGCCCATTTCGTCAATTGCTTTAAGCAGCTCTTGGTTTAGATCGAGTTCTGCAAAGGTTCTGATCACTGTTGTTTCTCCACAAGCAATAAATGTTTCTGCCTCAAAAAGCAGACGATAAAAAAGAGTAGTCGGACATTATAGAAGCATTAGTGATTAGGATCACATGGTATTTGCTACATCTTGAGATAAAAATCTTTAGTGAGCGCAATAAATGCTTCGCTATAACCACCTTGGTGGTGAATTGTAAGCGATTCGCGCTGCAAATCTTGCTCGCAGGCAGGATCTTTAGATAACTCAAATAGAATTCGGCTAGCCGGTTTCTTGTCTGTTGTTCTCACATCAAGGCGTTTTGCTAGATACCAACCACATTGCTTGGCAAGCTTGATAAAACCTTCCCCCTCAGGCGTCGGTAGGATGAAACTGGCAGTCGCGAATTCAGTGGTTAGCTCAAAACAACGCTGTGCAAGCGCTAGGTGAGCCAAGCTGTCGGTGTGTCTGGCGGTGGCTCTTTGGCTTTGTTGCGCCTGTTCTCCAGAGTTGAAGTAGGGCGGGTTACAGATGATAGCATCAAACCTTTGTGGAAAGTCGGCTGTTAACACGCTGCCGTGATGAAGGGAGATACGATCTGGCCAAGGCGATTGCTCAATATTGACTGTGGCAGCATCAATGGCGTGTTGATCAATATCTATCGCAGAGATTGAAGCATCTTCAAAACGCTGCGCAGCCATCAAGGCCAGCAGACCTGTCCCTGTTCCAATATCGAGTACACATGATCTTTGTGGCAGGCTTACCCACGCGCCAAGTAATACGCCATCGGTACTGACTGGCATACCGCTTTTCCCGCCGTAAATTGAGAATTGCTTAAAATTGAAGCTTTTAGTTTGCACGGTTTTGTCTTTCATTAATGTTCTGAGTATCGAGATATTTTAAGTGATTAGCTCTAATGTTAATCGCTTGTATGGATCAATGTTCTGCTTGAGAAACTATTGTTGTGAATTATGGTTAGTTTATAATTGTGGCTATTTTTCTATAGCTAGTGGAATCCACTGCTTTTTGTTCTCATATGCAAATTTATATGGTGTTTTTGTGTGGTGGCTTGCAGCTAGCCAGTTGTTTCGTCATTATGCGCGACTATTTTATAGATTGATTGGCAGCTTTGAGCTGTAACATTCATGTAAGCACAACATAAATTCATAAATATAATTAAGGATTATCTGTGAAACAGAGTCTAAAACTAACAGATATAATGGCATTGGGCTTTATGCTTTTTGCGTTTTTCTTGGGTGCGGGTAACATCATCTTCCCACCTCTAGCTGGCCAATTAGCTGGTGATCACTTCCTTCCAGCGATGTCTGGTTTTCTGCTGACTGCCGTTGGTCTGCCGTTAATCACTATCGTCGCGGTCGCAGTGGCTGGTGGCTCTTGGGGTCACTTAACTAAAGATCTTCCTAAGAAAGCAGCAACCATCATGGCTGTACTGATCTTTATCATTATCGGTCCTGCATTTGCTGCACCACGTACCGGCCTTGTTGCCTATGAGATGGCGGTGAAACCGTTCTTCATCGATGCCTCTCAAGCTCACCTAACTCTCTTTTCGATTGCATTTTTTGTAGTAGCGATGTTCTTCTCATGGTCGCAAGGTAAGCTTATTGACGTCATTGGCAAGGTACTAACACCAGCACTGTTTGTTGGTTTGGTTGTACTGGCGATTGCTGTATTCGTTAACCCTCAAGGCGATATTCTTGCGGCTCACGGTGAGTACATCACTCAACCTCTGACCAAAGGTTTCCTTGAAGGCTACAACACCATGGATACTTTTGCTTCATTGATGTTTGGTATGCTGATTGTTGATGCGATTCGTAGCAAGGGCATTACTGACCGTGCAGCGACGACTAAGTACCTAATTAGCGCGGGTTGTATTGCCGCAGCGGGTCTAGCGTTTGTTTACATCTCTCTATTCTTCCTAGGCGCAACAAGTGCAACAGTCGCAGCCGGTGCCGACAATGGCGGCGCGATCTTAAGCCTATACGTTCAATCGTTGTTTGGTCCTTCTGGTCAGCTAGTGCTTTCTGTGATCGTACTGTTAGCGTGTCTAACTACGGCGATTGGCCTTGTGTCAGCATGTTCTGATTACTTCAGCTCGCTAACGCCTCTGTCTTACAAGACTTGGGTAATCATCAACGGTGTCGCTTGTGCAACTGTTGCGAACGTTGGTCTTTCTCAACTGATTTCTCTGTCTGTTCCAGTACTATTTGCATTGTACCCAGTCGCTATCGCGTTGGTTGCTCTGACATTCTTGCGTAGCCGTTTCCCTAATCCAAAAGCGGCTTACCGCGTAGTAGTATTAGTGTCACTGCTGTTTGCTCTTATTGATGGCGCTAAAGTAGCGGGTGTAGACGTGTCTGCACTTAAGATGCTGCCACTGTTTGAGATCGGTATGGGTTGGTTGCTTCCAACGACTGCTGCAATCATCTGTATGTTCTTCGTTGGTAAATCAACAGAGCAAGAGATGGCTGAGGAGACTGTTTAATCTTCCGTTGAGATTAGATTGTCCTTCGAGATGAAATAGAAAAGGCCTCATTACTTCGCAGCAATGAGGCCTTTTTGTATTCTGTGGTCTTTTTATATTCAGCTACTTAGCTACTTAGTTAGGTGTACTTCTGTTTGGTTATAGCTTTTCGCTGTACTCAACCAGTACTTGCTCAACCCAGCTTGCGATACGGTCATCGCTAAGCTCGTATTGTGAATCTTCATCAAGCGCCAAACCAACGAATTGAGATTGGTCTTCCGTTAACGCTTTAGACGCTTCGAACTCGTAGCTGTCGTCGTTTGGCCAGAAGCCAACAAACTCTGCTCCAGCGGTTTTCAGTTCATCATGCAACAGACCCATCGCATCAAGGAACCATTCGCCGTAGCCTTCTTGGTCACCTAAACCAAACAGAGCCACAACCTTGCCTTTCATTGGCGTTGTTGCGATGTCTTCCCACAGTTCATTCCAATCTTCTTGGATTTCACCGAAGTCCCAAGTCGAGATGCCCAGCAATAAAAGGTCGTAGTCCGCCATCAATGAAAGAGGGGTTTCTTTCACGTTATGGATATCAACTAGGTCTTCACCAATAATGCCGCGAATTTTCTCTGCTGCCATTTCTGTGTAGCAGGTGGTTGAGCCGTAAAATAATCCAATTTTCATAGCAAACGTTCGATTTTAATTTCAGATGGCGAATTCTAACCATAAATCGACTTCGATTGCAGCGATTATCCGCTCAAGTCGTAATTTTTATGGCATTCATATTTGCTCTGACATACTCTCAAAATAGTTTCCAATATTGTGAGTAACACTATGCAGTCGCCTCAAGGGCAGAGCGCAGACCACGGTCTCGTTGAGCAGTTTTTAGATGCTATGTGGATGGAGCGAGGATTATCGGAGAATACGCTGGTTTCGTACCGTACCGATTTGTCCAAGTTATTAGCGTGGATGGAAAAGAACAATTACCGCCTCGACTTCATCAGCCTTTCAGGGTTACAGGATTATCAAGGCTGGTTAGTTGACGCTGATTTTAAGCAGACTTCTCGTGCCCGTATGTTGTCGGCGATTCGTCGCTTGTTCCAATACTTACACCGCGAGAAAATCAGAGGTGATGATCCAAGTGCCTTGTTGATCAGCCCGAAGCTGCCACAACGCTTGCCGAAAGATTTGAGCGAAGAGCAGGTGGACGCTTTGCTCGATGCGCCAGATCCGAACGATCCGATTGAGCTTCGCGATAAGGCGATGCTTGAGTTACTCTATGCAACCGGTTTGCGTGTGACAGAGCTGGTTAGCTTGACGATGGAAAACATCAGCCTAAGACAGGGCGTGGTGCGTGTTATTGGTAAGGGTGGCAAAGAACGCTTGGTACCCATGGGCGAAAATGCGGTGGATTGGATAGAGACTTTTATTGAACAAGGTCGTCCACATCTACTCGGTGAAAACAGTTCTGATGTGGTTTTTCCGAGTAAACGCGCCAAGCAAATGACCCGTCAGACGTTCTGGTATCGTATCAAGCACTACTCGCTCGTCGCCGGTATCGACACAGAATTGTTGTCACCCCACGTATTGAGACACGCTTTTGCGACGCATTTACTGAACTATGGCGCAGATCTCAGGGTCGTACAGATGTTACTTGGGCATAGTGACTTATCGACAACCCAAATTTATACTCACGTGGCGACTGAAAGGCTGAAGCAAATTCACGCGCAGCATCACCCACGTGCTTAAATCCATTTATTTTTAAGGTGAACTTAATGAGCGTATTACGCCGTCTTCCTCTACTAGCGCTTCCTCTTATGATTACTGCATGTAATGCATCAGAAGCGAAAGTAGAAACAACGTCAACAGCCGTAGAAGCTGCTCCTGCTCAAGCTATTGATACTGCAGCGTTAACTAAGCGTTTTGAAAAGATCGGCATTAAGGTCGATAAGATTGTTCCTTCGGATATCGATGGTCTTTTAGAAGTTCAAACCAACAGCGGCATTATCTTTTCTTCTCCTAAGGGCGACCATTTTCTAGCCGGTACACTTTACTCTTTGGATGACAACGGCAAGTTCAGTGATGTTTTGGCTGAGCGTCAAGCTCCGTTGAATGCTGAAAAAGTAGCAGCAATGTCGGATACGGTTATCGAATATAAAGCTGATAACGAAAAGTACGTTGTGACGGTATTTACGGATATTACCTGTGGCTACTGTGTTCGTCTGCACAGCCAAATGCAGGGCTACAACGATCTGGGTATTACCGTTCGTTACATGGCTTACCCGCGTCAAGGCGCGACAGGACAAGTGGCTGATCAAATGGCGGCAATCTGGGCGTCAGATGATCCAAAAACAGCTATGCATGACGCTAAAGTAAATCGTCAAATGCCAGCGTCTGGTAAAGACCTAGCAGAGCAGAAGCCGATCATTGCTAAACAATACCAATTGGGTCGTGAGCTTGGTATCAATGGTACACCGGCTATCGTACTAGCAAGTGGTGAGTTGGTGAGTGGTTACTTGCCGCCAGCACAACTTCTTCAACGTTTAGAGCAATAATCTCGTTTTCTGTATTGCCATTTATCCCCCATGTTTTTGATTTAAGGAGTGGCCTGATTGATATCGGGCCCATTTTTATATGATAGAGATCCAACGCCGTCCAGAGGTCGACATTTCAGTCTTACCTGCTCACTTACCTGACTTATTAAAGCGTATTTATGTGAGTCGTGGAATCGACAGTGCTGACCAACTAGAGACAGCAGCGAAAGGCTTGCACTCTTATCAAAAACTGGGTGGCATTGATGCTGCGGTTGAACTGTTGTTCAAGGCCATTCAGCAGCAAAAACGCATCATCATTGTTGGTGACTTTGATGCCGATGGCGCAACCAGTTCAGCGTTGTCCGTACTTGCTCTACGTATGTTGGGCAGTTCTAACGTCGATTATCTGGTACCAAACCGTTTTGAAGATGGTTATGGCTTGAGCCCTGAGGTTGTCGAACAGGCAATCGAGCTTGGCGCCGAAGTGATCATGACGGTTGATAACGGTGTCTCTTCTATTGAAGGTGTTCGTTTCGCTAAAGAGAAAGGACTAGAGGTTCTGGTTACCGACCATCACTTGCCGGGCAATGAACTGCCAATGGTCGATGCGATGGTTAACCCAAACCTTGAGAGCTGTGCTTTTCCTTCGAAAGCCCTAGCGGGTGTTGGTGTCGCTTTTTATCTGATGATGGCATTGTGTGTTCACATGCGTAAGTTGGGTTGGTTTGCAGAGCGCGGCATGACAGAACCTAAGTTGATGGAACTGATTGACCTTGTGGCGCTGGGTACTGTTGCGGATGTGGTACCACTCGATGAAAATAACCGTATTTTGGTTCATCAAGGTTTGCAGCGTATCCGTGCAGGCAAAGCGCGCCCGGGTATTCAGGCCTTGATTGAAATTGCTAAGCGAGACGCTAAGCGTTTGGTCGCTTCTGATTTTGGTTTTGCACTTGGCCCACGTATCAATGCGGCAGGCCGATTGGATGATATGTCGTTTGGTGTTGAGTTGTTGATGAGCAATAACATTCACGCCGCGCGTCGAATGGCCAGTGAATTAGATGGCTTGAACCAAACCCGTAAAGAGATCGAAGAGGGCATGAAACAAGAAGCGATGGCTTTTTGTGAGCGCCTTGAATTTGGTAAAGATGACCTACCGTCTGGCTTAGCCCTATTCCAACGTGATTGGCACCAAGGTGTGATTGGTATATTGGCTTCACGTATCAAAGATAAATACCACCGCCCAGTGATTGCGTTTGCAGATGGTGGCGAAGGAAGCATTAAGGGCTCTTGTCGCTCGATTCCGGGTTTGCACATGCGCGATGCGCTAGACCGTATCGACACTCAAAACCCAGGCTTGATTCTTAAGTTTGGTGGCCACGCAATGGCTGCTGGCTTAACGATCATGGAAAAGGATTTTGAACGCTTCAGCAAGCTGTTCAATGATGTGGTGAAGAATGAACTTGGAGAAACAGCACTGAAGGGCATTATCTTGTCTGACGGAGAGCTGTTACCAGAAGAGTTCTCGATGCACACTGCTGAAACGCTGCGTTCAGGTGGCCCGTGGGGACAAGCTTTCCCTGAGCCAATCTTCGACGGTGAATTTAAAGTGCTGCACCAAAAGTTGGTGGGTGAAAAGCACCTTAAGCTGATGCTTGAGCCGCTATACAAAGGTCATCCAACCAATGTGATGATTGACGGTATTGCCTTTAACGTGGATTTGCGTCGCTGGCCAGATGCCTCGGTGAAAACCGTTCACCTTGCATTTAAGCTCGATATCAACGAATTTCGCGGCAACCAATCGTTGCAGCTGATGATTGATCATATCGAAGCCAAATAGTTATTTTGGGCTCAATAATGCTCATCCTATAGCGCCAGATTCAACAAGCTCTGTTCAAAAACAGGGCTTGTTTTCCTTCCTGCCCTTACAAATTTTACGTGTTTTTTCTGCCTGTCAATTTTATATCCCATTAAGTTGTTGAATCTTGGTTCGCCACTCTAAAAAATTCTGTATCTCCGTCACACTTTTGAGTACAATTCTCCGGTTAAATTCTACTCATAAATGATGAGCTAAAATGTTTGAAATCAATCCTATAAAAAACCGTCTGCAGGATGTGTCTGAGCGCACAAATATCCTGAGGGGGTATCTTTGACTATGACGCTAAGCAAGAGCGTCTAGAAGAAGTAAACGCAGAATTAGAACAACCGGATGTATGGAACGAACCTGAGCGTGCACAAGCGCTAGGTAAAGAACGTTCTGCATTGGAAGCGGTAGTAGAAACGATCGACCAACTTGACCAAGGTGTTGAGGATGTTGATGGCCTGCTAGAGCTTGCGGTTGAAGAAGAAGATCAAGAAACATTCGATGAAATTGAACCAGAACTAGCCGAGCTTGAAGCTAAGCTAGAGAAACTGGAATTCCGTCGTATGTTCTCTGGTGATCACGATGCATCAGATTGCTACATCGATCTGCAGTCTGGTTCGGGCGGTACAGAAGCTCAAGACTGGACTTCAATGATGTTGCGTATGTACTTACGTTGGGCAGATTCGAAAGGCTTCAAGACTGAAGTTATCGAAGTGTCTGATGGTGATGTTGCTGGCCTTAAAGGCGCAACGGTACGTATTTCCGGTGAGTATGCTTACGGTTGGTTACGCACAGAGACTGGTGTTCACCGTCTAGTTCGTAAGTCACCATTTGATTCAAGTGGTCGTCGTCATACTTCATTTGCATCTGCGTTTATCTATCCTGAGATTGATGACAACATTACGATCGACATTAATCCTTCTGACTTACGTATTGACGTATACCGAGCCTCTGGCGCAGGTGGTCAGCACGTAAACACCACGGAATCAGCGGTACGTATTACTCACGTTCCAACTAACACCGTGGTTCAGTGTCAGAATGACCGTTCGCAGCACAAGAACAAAGATCAAGCGATGAAGCAGCTACGTGCTAAGCTTTTTGAACTTGAGATTCAAAAACAAAATGCTGAAAAACAAGCGAGCGAAGAAACGAAATCAGACATCGGTTGGGGCAGTCAGATCCGCTCTTACGTATTGGATGATTCTCGTATCAAAGATTTACGCACTGGCATCGAAAACCGTAATACTCAAGCGGTTCTTGACGGTGACTTAGACAAGTTTATTGAAGCTAGCCTGAAATCAGGTCTGTAAGCTTTATCAACTATTAAGCTTTACCAATAATATTGGTAAAAATGCCTATATTTGCAAAAATATAGCGGTCCAAATTTTAAAAGCAGGGTACATCTCTAATGACTGATGCTGTTCAAAACGAAAACGCACAAGAAGCTTCTTCACCTGAAGAGAACAAACTAATCGCTGAGCGCCGCAGCAAGCTGGATCACATCCGCCAAAACTGTAAAGCTAACGGTCACCCAAATGACTTCCGTCGTGAGCACCTAGCTGGCGATCTTCAAGCGGAGTTCGGTGAGAAGACTAAGGAAGAGCTAGAAGAGCTTAACCACATCGTTGCGATCGCTGGTCGTGTTATGGCGAAGCGTGGTCCATTCCTTGCGATTCAAGAAACTTCTGGTCGTATCCAAGCATACGCAGCGAAAGACGTACAAAAAGTACTGAAAGAGAAGTATCAAGGCCTAGATATCGGTGACATCATCGGTGTTAAAGGTGCGCTTCACAAATCAGGTAAAGGTGACCTTTACGTGAACATGGAAGAGTTTGAATTGCTGACTAAAGCACTTCGTCCTCTACCAGAGAAGTTCCACGGTCTAACTGACCAAGAGATGCGTTACCGTCAGCGTTATGTTGACCTAATCGTGAACGAAGATTCTCGCAATGCATTCATCGTGCGTTCTAAGCTTGTATCTTCAATCCGTAACTTCATGAGCGCGAAAGGCTACCTAGAAGTTGAAACGCCAATGATGCACGTGATCCCGGGTGGCGCAACTGCACGTCCATTCATCACTCATCACAATGCACTAGACATCGACATGTACCTACGTGTTGCACCAGAGCTTTACCTTAAGCGTCTAGTGGTTGGTGGTTTTGATCGTGTATTCGAGATCAACCGTAACTTCCGTAACGAAGGTCTATCTCCACGTCACAACCCAGAATTCACAATGATGGAATTCTACCAAGCGTACTCTGACTACAAAGACCTTATGGATCTGACTGAAGAGATGCTAAGCACGGCAGCAATGGACGTTCTTGGTTCTACTTCTATGCCTTACGGTGACGAAACGGTTGAGTTCGGTGGCACTTACGCTCGCATGAGCATGTTCGATGCAATCAAGCACTACAACCCTGAGCACGCTGAGATTCAAGCGCTAACAGAAGCAGACCTACAAGACCGTGAGAAGATGGTTGCTATCGCAAAATCTGTACACGTAGACGTAGAAACGTTCTGGACATGTGGTCAGCTTCTAGAAGAGATCTTTGGTGAAACGGCTGAGCCTCAGCTAATTCAACCAACATTCATCACTGGCTACCCAGCGGACATCTCTCCTCTAGCACGCCGTAGCGATGACAACCCATTCTTCACAGACCGTTTTGAGTTCTTCATCGGTGGCCGTGAAGTAGCGAATGGTTTCTCTGAGCTTAACGATGCACAAGACCAAGACGAGCGTTTTAAAGCGCAAGTTAACGCGAAAGACGCGGGTGATGATGAAGCTATGTACTACGATGCAGACTACATTACTGCACTAGAGCACGGCCTACCGCCAACAGCAGGTCAAGGTATCGGTATCGACCGTCTTGCAATGCTATTCACAAACACGCACACAATCCGTGACGTGATCTTGTTCCCGGCAATGCGTCCACAAGCGTAATTCTCGCTTATAGGGCGTAACAGCCTATGTAATTAAAAAGCCACCTTCGGGTGGCTTTTTCTGTTTTTGGGCTTCAAAACCTAGTCTGTACCGCACTCTTGATTCGAAAAATCGTTATTTCTGACATAGTCTTACTATTGAGACATAAAATCTAAGATAGTCTCACTACTATACGTCTCTGCGCTGAATACGATCTCGCGGCATTTTGTCGAACGATGAAGCAGTGACTCGTATTAGCCTGATTTAAATAAAAATAGAATAAGGAAGAAGGATGGGAACTCAATTTAAGATGGATTCCTTACCAGGTTCTCTTATCGTCGTTGGTGGTGCGTACGAACCCTGGTTATCAGTGTTAGAACAAGTGGGTTGGCAGTGTACCCAGTGTGCAGATTTACGAAAAGCCGATGCCTTGATTGCTGATATTGGCCCATGTATTGGTATTGTCGATCTTAGTCATGATGAGTTCAGTCTCAACGGTATTGCTAACCTTGTGAGCAATAACAAGCAGGTAAGATGGCTCGCCTTTATCCGTGAGTCTCAATTAAGCTCTGATACTATCTGCCAGTTTATCGTTAACTTCTGTATCGACTTTTTCACGGCGCCAATCCCAGATGCTCAGTTGCTGAGTACCATTGGTCACCAACTGGGTATGCTTAAGCTTGAGCAGAAAGTATGGCCAAACTACGGCATTAACAACAATATGGGCCTGCTGGGCGACTCTGTGGCTGTGAAGCGCTTGAGAGACCAAGTGAAGCGTATTGGGCCGACTGATGTCAGTATCTTGATTTATGGCGAGAGTGGGGCTGGTAAAGAGACGATTGCACGCTCGATTCATCAAAACTCGTCGCGAGCACAGAAGCCATTTTTAACGGTTAACTGCCGTGCCTTGTCTGAAATGAGAATAGAGGCCGAGGTCTTTGGTATCTCAGCACAGCCAGCGACAGCGCCTTGTATGTTGGAAGAAGCCGATGGCGGAACCATCTTGCTTAATGATGTTTTAGCGATGCCACGCAATCAACAACTGAATCTGTTGCGCTTTTTACAAGAAGGCAAGATTGAAACCGCTAATGGACCTAAATCCGTTGATGTGCGTATTCTGGCCGCGAACTCCTCTGATATCGAGAAGGCGTTGATCGAGGGCGATTTTAATGAAGAGCTCTATCACTACATCAATGTTCTGCGTATTCATGTTCCGAGTTTAAAAGAACGTGTGAGCGATATTTCAGTACTGGCGAATCATTTTCTGCGTGAGTACTCGAAAGAGTTTAATGCTCAAGCGAAGAGCTTCTCAGGCGATGCTATCCGTTCGATGAATCGCTACCATTGGCCTGGAAATGTGCGTGAGCTGATGAATCAGATTAAGCGTGTTGTGTTGATGTCTGATGCTGTGATCATTGAGGAGCACCAACTGGATTTACCGAAACAGAATGATGAACGCCGAAGCTTGAAGAGTATTCGAGAACGCTCAGAGCGCGATGCACTGTTAATTGTTTTGGAATCTTACGGTGGTCAGGTTTCGTTGGCAGCTAAGGAGCTCGGTGTATCACGAGCGACGATGTACCGCTTGCTCAATAAACACAGCCTAATCTCTGAAGGGGTTGTTTAGACTCTTTTCTACATGACTTTATTCAGTCACCGTAAATTAAAGGCCACGTATCTATGTGGCTTTTTTGTTTCTGAAGGATAGTCCGTTGTTTTCTGGTTCGACCCTAAGAGAGATATGCTGTGATTTTATATAATCATAGTGAATATGTTATATACAAATGAATATGCAACTGATATTTCAGGCGAATGCATTGTTTTAAAAATGTTAACCAATTAGCGGTTGAATAATATACTCACTTGGTTAGACTTTAACCGTGAAAGCAACGATTTAACAAAGACTTGTCTGCTTTTACTTCCCCATTTTTTTTGGATTTTTTAGTTAGTTTGGAGGCGCAAATGAAACATTTCGATTTTATACAGCATATTTGCGCGTCGTTTGATCCGTGTACTGACATGGTGACTGATATGTCACTCACATCAGCCATGGCCGATCGAAACACCCAAGATAAACCTAACTAATAGATCCGTACCCTTATTTGGCTGCGGAAAAATAGCAGCTAAGTGAGAAGCCCTCATACTATCTAACACGCTATTTTTCCTCAGTTTATTCAACAACTGGAGAGTTATTATGCGTCACTCAGTATATTTAAAATTAGCAACAGTCCTTATCCGTGCCGATCTTCGTCGTGAAGAGCGTGAATGGCAACGAAAAGTTCGTCGTAGTTCATATGATCTACCATGGAACAATACTCACTTATTAAGAGATATTGGTCTTGAGGCTGACGGTCGACCTATTGGTTTTTCTGAACCAGAAGTTGTCACTATTGAACGTCGAGTACGTCACCTTCGTCGTGTCCTAAGTGCGCGAATACCGACGTAATCTGCGGGGTTGATAGCACCGTTCAACCCCTAAGATAAGTAACAGTGATAGTTATGGCGTCGAAAGTGCAAACTTTTGAACTAGAACTGGTCAAATAAGAGAAGCTCTTGCTTCTCTTTTTTGCTTTTTTAAGCCGTTATCTATGCTTTTTTAAGTTGTTCTCTAGTAAAGGAAAAGAGTTCTACTAAGCTTTATAGAGCAAGGGAGGCTGGCTATGCAGAAGCATCAATTAGACATGTGGTTACATGGAGAGCATAAAGACTCTTATCAAACTCCAAAAGTGTACGTTATAGGCTGTTCTGATATCTCAGAATATCTACTGGCGGTGGAGTACAAACACAAGCTAGAACCGGTAAAGCAAGACGGCGAGCCGCTTCACTTTGGATCCTTGGATCAAGTGAAAGAGGAGTTACTCCGGCTCGGCTTTGAAAAGGCGTATCTTCGCCTACATAACGCGTATGATGAGTTTGGTAATGAGCCAAGCCAAAGCTACTGTGACATTGAACTGGCGCTTAAACCTCATTAAGAGAGCGTTTGTTTCTAGAGATTGATTCTAATTGCAGGCTCTTTTGTAACGCATTGATAGTTTTCGCTACAGAGGCTTGATTAAACGATCTATGCGTAATGTGTTGTCAGCAATTTGTGGGTGAATTGAGTTCGTAGATAGAAACCACGTGGTTTAGTTTTGATAGGTTTTCCACTTGCACCGTAAGCTTCGGTTAACACTCGACTGTTGGCAGCTTTTGGACGTAAATGCAGTGCTTCACCGTGTCTTGCAGTTATTTGCTCAACATTGCCTAACACGATCAATTCCATTAGTTCTTCCCAATCTCTTTTCAAGAGTTCGTTTTCAGCTTGGCTAGGTGTCCATAATAAAGGGGATCCTACATGCCTCTCCGCTAGCGGGATCTCTCTTTCTCCCTCGACAGGGATCCACAACACCTTAGACAGCTTGTTTCGAACGTGGCTGGTTTCCCAAGTTATGCCTTGCACACCCATCAAAGGCGCGACACACACAAAGGTGGTTTCGAGTGGCTTGCCAGAATAGCCAATCGGAATGCTTTTTAGCTCGATCCCTAGCTTGGCAAAATCTTGTTCTGGCTTGCTGCCTGCAGGTGCACCCAAGTGCCATTCCAATAACTGCCCAACCCAGCCTTTATCACGCTTAAGGTCGTTTGGCATCCGCATCTCGGCTTCGTCGGCGAGTTCTTTAAAGGTCATTCCGGCGATGGCATACGCGCGCTCTAACAGCTCTTGTTGTGTTTGTGGTTCTGGTTTCATAATAAAAGGTATGATCAAAAAAACGATTTTATCAGAAGTTATCACCAAATGACGACTGGTTAAGAAATGATCTCCTTGCGAGAAAAGGGATCAAACTCAGGGTTATCCACAGGACATAAAGGTAATTAATTGAAATATTAATTTAGTGGATAAATAAACAGGGGTTTATGGTGGATAAAATGCTTGCCAAATGGGGTTCAAAATGAATCTTTCACTTGGTAGTGTGGATAAACATCGGAGTGGTTGATCTTTAACCATTTCGAATTTCTGAAAGATCTTTTACATTTCCAATGTTTTTTAAAACTAAGATATTATTTTAATTGATTGATTTATATGAAGATAAATTAAGTTTTATTGATTTGTCGTTTTTTGTGTTGATGAATCTATGGATTAAAAAAAACGATTGCGGGTAATTCTTCACATAGTTATTCACAGAAAAGGTGAATAAATGTGGTCTATGTCTCACTATTGTGTGGGTAACTAGAATTTGAGCAAAACTTATCCATACCTTTAGTTATTATTCATAAATATAGCGCTTATCACGTCACTAAGTTTGCTCCGATTGGGGATATGTGGAAAAATCAGAGTAATTAAAAATTTAGATAGAGGTTGGCCAGTGATAGATGGCGATGGTTACCGATTAAATGTTGGTATTGTAATCTGTAACAACCATGGTCAGGTCTTCTGGGCTAAACGATACGGGCAACATTCATGGCAATTTCCTCAAGGGGGAATAGATGAAGGTGAGACTCCGGAACAGGCAATGTACCGCGAGTTGTATGAAGAGGTTGGCCTTACTAAAAAGGATGTAAAGATCGTCGCGACAAGTCGTCATTGGTTACGCTATAAGCTACCCAAACGACTGGTTCGGTGGGATTCTAAACCTGTCTGTATTGGACAAAAACAGAAGTGGTTTCTTTTGCGCTTAGATTGCGATGAATCGCATATCAATATGCAGCGTGGAAGTACACCTGAGTTTGATGGTTGGCGTTGGGTGAGTTACTGGTACCCAGTTCGACAAGTTGTTTCTTTCAAGCGAGATGTTTACCGTCGAGCGATGAAAGAGTTCGCATCTTTAGCAATGCCGTTTAAAGAGCGAAAAATAAAAGGAAAGCGCAAATTGCGTAGAGGTTAAGCATGCTCAGTCAACTAAGGGAAATAGTTGAACACGTATCAAGAGTTGAAGATGTGTCGACGGCTCTTGATATTTTGGTGAAAGAGACATGCAGTGCGATGCAGACGGAATGTTGCACCGTGTATTTGGCAAATAATGATATGCAGCGCCTTGAGTTGATGGCAACTCAAGGCCTGATCTTCAAAGGCAATAGCATTCACATTGGTTTTGACGAAGGTCTGGTTGGCCTTGTTAAAAGAAGTGCTGAACCTATCAACCTTGCACAAGCATCTGCTCACCCTGCTTATAAGTTTTTTCCAGAGCTTGGAGAAAACGTCTATCACTCTTTTCTCGGTACTCCGATTATCCACCGCAAGCAAGTACTCGGTGTATTGGTCATTCAACAGAAGACTCCGCGTTTATTCAGTGAGATGGAAGAATCTTTCCTTGTCACGCTCTCAGCACAACTTGCCGTTATTGTGGCGCACGCCCAAACTCAAGGCCATTGGCTGTTAGAGCAACAGAAGCTACCTGCGACTAAAGGTATTGCAGCTTCATCGGGCGTGGCGATTGGTGATTTATGGTGGGACAACACCCAGCCTGAACTTACCGATGTTTATCCTGCTTCGACGCTCAATGTAGAGAGAGAGCATGAGTTGTTGGCGGTAGCGGTTGAAAATGCCCTCAATGACTTTAAGCGCATGCGAAAGCGCTTAGATAGCGAAATCAATAAAGACGCATTAGCGATCTTTGACCTGTTTACTCACTTACTCAACGATCCTATGTTGCGTAAGGATCTAAAGAGTCAAATTCAGAAAGGCGATAAAGCCGATTGGGCATTAAGACAAGTGGTTGAGAGCTATTCGAACCGCTTTGCTCGTATGTCTGATGTGTACCTTCGTGAGAGAGCACAAGACATCCGAGAGCTCGGACAAAGGTTGCTCTATTTCCTCCACAACTCTGAACATGAACTCCGCACATTAGATAAGCCGATTATTCTAGTGGTTCGTGAGTTAACCGCTTCGGTATTAGCGTCTATTCCAAAAGAAAAGCTATTAGCTGTTATTTCCTTGGAAGGGGCGGCGAACTCGCATGCAGCGATTTTGTCTCGAGCGCTTGGCATACCTTCAGTCATGGGGGTAAATCTCAATCTAGCTCAAGCTAATGGCAAGCGAGCGATTGTGGATGGGTATAGCGGTGAGATCTTTATTGAGCCGACTAAAAACCTGCTTAAAGAGTATCGAGGGCTGATTCTAGAAGAGAGTGAGCTCTCCTCTATGGTCAATCGCGAGCTGTACCTACCGGCAAAAACGCAAGACGACAAGCAAGTAGAGATTCTACTTAATGCGGGTTTGAGTGCAGACACTAACATCGCCATCAACCAAGGTGTTGATGGAGTAGGGCTGTATCGAACTGAAATCTCTTTCTTGTTACAGCAAAGATTCCCGTCAGAGGATGAACAATTCAAGCAGTATCGTTCTGTGCTGGCAAGTTACCCTGAGAAACAAGTGGTGATGCGTACACTCGATATCGGTGGTGATAAGGCCTTACCTTATTTTCCTATCGAAGAGGACAATCCATTCCTTGGTTGGCGTGGTATTCGTTTTACGCTCGATCATCCGGATATCTTCATTATTCAACTGCGTGCCATGCTACGTGCGAGTTGTGAAAGCCATAACTTGAGCATTTTGCTGCCAATGATCTCTGGTGCTCAGGAATTGGATGACGCGCTACAACTGATTGAACAAGCGTATGACGAAGTGCATGAGCTTGATAACCGAGTGCGTATGCCTCGCGTTGGTATCATGATTGAAGTGCCATCCATGCTGTACATACTGCCGCTGATTGCGGATAAGGTCGACTTCGTTTCAGTCGGTACCAACGACTTAACCCAATATTTATTAGCGGTTGATCGGAACAATTCACGAGTATCCGATGTCTATGAATCAATGCACCCTGCGGTGATCATGGCATTAAAACAAATTCATGATACTTGTAAGCAATATCAATTACCTGTGTGTATTTGTGGCGAGTTAGCCGGTGACCCGATGGGCGCGCTGCTATTGATTGGATTGGGGTATGAGACGCTAAGTATGAATACCTCGAATGTCGCAAGAACCAAATATTTGATTCGTCAATCGAACTTGGCTGAATTACAGGATTTGGCAAATAAGGCACTTTCAAAACCGTATGGTAGTGACATCTATAGTATGATGCTGAACTATTTCGAAGAGCGTGAATTTACAGGCTTCATTCGAGCAGGTAAAAAATAGGATTTAACGTGTCATATGAACTAATAGGCTTGTTAGCAAGCCTTGGTGCTATTGTTGGTGTTTTAGCAGGCTTGCTAGGCATTGGTGGTGGTTTGCTGGTGGTTCCTGCCTTACTGTTTTTGCTTCCTAAAGCGGGTATCCCCCAAGAGTTTGCGATGCAAATGGCATTGGCTACTTCGCTATCAACCATCATTGTTACGTCGGGATCGTCTGCGATTAACCATTTAAAATTAGGTAACGTAGAGATATTTGTCGTTAAGTGGTTGATGCCGGGTGTCGTTATAGGCGGCTTCCTCGGTTCTTTCGTGGCCGATGTCATTCCAGCTCAATACTTACCAAAAGTCTTTGGTGTGATTGTTTTGGTATTGGCGTTGCAAATGCTGTTGTCGATTCGCTCTAAGAGCCAAAAGTCGATGCCGGGTTCAGCTAAAACCGTATTGTGTGGTGGCGGTATTGGTTTGGTATCAAGCTTGGCGGGCATTGGCGGTGGGTCTTTATCGGTGCCTTTCCTTAACCATCATGGTGTGGAAATGCGCAAAGCTGTGGGCTCATCTTCGGTATGCGGTTGTGTTATCGCGATTTCGGGAATGCTCGGTTTCATTTGGCATGGATCTTCTGTTGATGATCTTCCTGCGTATAGCTTAGGTTACGTTTATCTGCCGGCTTTGATCGCGATATCTTGTACCTCAGTTTTGACCACTCGAGTGGGGGCGAAACTGGCCACTCAATTGCCAACCTCTGTGCTGAAGAAATTCTTTGCGGTATTTTTAATGTTTATAGCAGCCACAATGCTGCTGTAGTGTCTTTTCTGTTAGCCATTGAGCTAACCGTTAATCAATTTAGATAGAGAGCCAAGTATGTCTCAGGGTTTTATCGAATTCCCAAATATCGATCCTGTTCTTATTGAACTAGGACCAATCTCAGTTCGTTGGTACGGCTTAATGTACCTTGTCGGTTTTATGTTTGCTCTTTGGTTAGCAAATCGTCGAGCTGATCAACCGGGTAGCGGTTGGACTCGAGAGCAAGTATCAGACTTACTGTTTGCTGGCTTTCTAGGTGTGGTGCTGGGTGGTCGTATTGGCTACGTACTTTTCTACAACTTTGACCTTTTCCTAGCAGATCCTCTTTATCTATTTAAGGTATGGACTGGTGGTATGTCTTTTCACGGTGGTTTGCTTGGTGTTATTACTGCCATGTTTTGGTATGCCAAAAAGAACGGTCGAACCTTCTTTGGTGTGGCAGACATGATTGCACCATTAGTGCCATTTGGTTTAGGCATGGGACGCTTAGGTAACTTCATGAACAGCGAGCTTTGGGGCCGTGTGACTGATGTGCCATGGGCTATTGTCTTCCCTAACGGTGGCCCACTTCCTCGTCACCCATCTCAACTTTACGAGATGGCGCTTGAAGGTATTGTGCTGTTCTTCATCTTGAACTGGTTTATCAAAAAGCCGCGTCCTCTTGGTTCTGTATCAGGGTTATTCCTAGCTGGATATGGTACATTCCGCTTCTTAGTTGAATACGTACGTGAACCTGATGCTCACCTAGGTTTGTTCGGTGGGTTTATCTCTATGGGACAAATTTTGTCACTGCCAATGGTTATCATCGGTGTGCTGATGATGGTGTGGGCATACAAGCGTGGTCACTACAAAGACGAATTACCACAACAAACGAAGTAAGGAATTGGTGTGAAACAGTATTTAGATCTCTGTCAGCGTATCGTTGATGACGGTACTTGGATTGAAAATGAACGCACGGGCAAGCGCTGCCTAACCGTGATCAATGCTGACCTTGAATATGATGTTGGTAATAACCAATTCCCACTGGTAACAACGCGTAAAAGCTTTTGGAAAGCCGCAGTTGCTGAATTGCTTGGCTATATCCGTGGTTACGACAATGCTGAAGATTTTCGTAAGCTAGGGACTAAAACTTGGGATGCGAATTCGAACCTGAACGAAGCATGGCTGAATAATCCTTACCGCAAGGGTGAAGATGACATGGGCCGTGTTTATGGCGTTCAAGGACGTGCATGGGCAAAACCTGATGGCGGTCATATCGACCAACTTAAGAAGATTGTTGATGATCTTACGAACGGTATTGATGACCGTGGCGAGATCTTAAACTTCTATAACCCAGGTGAGTTCCACATGGGTTGTTTGCGTCCGTGTATGTACAGCCATCACTTCTCTCTACTTGGTGATACTCTGTACCTAAACAGCACTCAGCGCTCTTGCGATGTACCACTAGGCCTGAACTTCAACATGGTTCAAGTGTACGTCTTCCTAGCGATCATGGCGCAAATCACGGGCAAGAAAGCTGGCGTGGCTTACCATAAGCTTGTGAATGCTCATATCTACGAAGATCAACTTGCACCTATGCGTGATATCCAGTTAAAGCGTGAGCCGTTAGCTGGCCCAACATTCCATATCAATCCTGAGATTAAGTCTCTAGAAGATTTGGAAACGTGGGTAACGATGGATGACTTCCGGGTTGAAGGTTACGAATGCCACGAAGCGATTAAGTACCCGTTCTCGGTTTAATCTCACTCGCTTTGTTTGATTGAAAGGCTGCCTCTGTGCAGCCTTTTTTGTATCTAAGTTACAGTGACGAGTAATCGAGATTCGAGATGCGAAGAGCAGAGAAATCATATGCTTTATGTTACTCGTATACTCTCAACGCGCATTGGCTCTTTCTCTTCGATACTCGCTTACACGCATCTCGAATCTTTTTTCGATTCATCATTCCCTAGACTGACGAAGGAAGGAGTAGGGGATCTTTGGGTGTTGTGCGCTGCGTAGATTCCCTATCCCGCTCGTTCCTCGCTTTAGGGAATGACGGATTTTTAGATGCGAGTAAACGGGATTCGAAATGCGAAGAGCGTGTTTAGATTTGAGTCAGTTAGATACGAAATATTAAAACGCAGATAATTAGAGAGAGTCGCTTTTCGTTACTCGTTTACACGAATCCCGTATCTTCTTTTTGTTTCCTGCATCTGTTCCTAAAAAGAAAAAGCCCGCAACCTAGGAGGTTGCGGGCTTTGCTATAAGCGATGTTTGTTTTGCTATTAAGCAGTCAAAGCTAACACGCTACCAGGCAGTACAAGGAATACCGCAACAAGGTAACCAGCGACTACTGATTTGTTCTTCACAGCCATGTCTGAAATCATGTCTGCCGCTTTAACTGGTAGCTCACGTAGGAACGGAATACCGAAGATGAATACCGTTGCCATGATGTTGAACACCAAGTGTACTAGAGCAATTTGTAGTGCGAATACTGCGAACTCACCAGATACTGCTGTAGCTGCAAGTAGAGCCGTAATACATGTACCGATGTTTGCGCCAAGAGTGAATGGGTAAACGTCACGTACTTTAAGAACACCTGAGCCTACTAGTGGAACCATCAAGCTTGTTGTCGTAGAAGAAGACTGAACAAGGATAGTAACGATAGAGCCAGAAGCGATACCGTGGATAGGACCACGACCAATTGCATTCTTTAGAATCTCACGAGCACGGCCAACCATCAGGCTCTTCATTAGCTTACCCATTACCGTGATAGCTACGAAGATAGTCGCAATACCTAGAACGATAAGCATGATGCCACCAACAGTGTCGCCAAATGTTGATAGAGGCTCTTTAATCGCACTAACTACTGGCTTAGTGATTGGCTTGATGAAGTTAAGACCACCCATGCTCATATCACCTGTTGCTAGCATTGGTGATACCAACCAGTGAGAAATCTTTTCTAGAATACCAAACGCCATCTCTAGTGGTAGGAAGATAGCAACGGCTAATAGGTTAAAGAAGTCGTGGATTGTCGCACTTGCGAATGCACGTTTGAACTCTTCTTTACAACGAACGTGACCAAGGCTAACTAGCGTATTGGTTACCGTAGTACCAATGTTAGCACCCATGATCATAGGAATTGCTAGCTCAACAGGTAAACCACCTGCCACAAGGCCAACGATAATTGAAGTAACTGTACTTGATGATTGAATAAGCGCTGTTGCTACTAAACCAATCATTAAGCCTGCAACTGGGTGTGAAGCAAATTCGAAAAGAACTTTTGCTTGCTCGCCTGTTGCCCATTTGAAGCCTGTACCAACCATTGAAACTGAAAGTAATAGTAGGTAAAGCATGAATGCCAAGTTAGCCCAGCGTAGCCAACGAGTAGTGCTCGAGATAGGCGCTGCTGCAGTAGTAGCTTGGTTCATAATGTTTTCTCCATTGGACCGTTTAAGTCTGTGTTTGGTCTGTTTGTTTAATCTGAGCGTGATGTTAGAGAACAAATATTTCAGTAATATTACATTTTGGTTTAGGTTGGAGTTTTTTGTGATGATTTGCTGTTTAAATATTTTGACAGTAAATGTTGTTAATTTAACCTTTTGTTTTGATTGGTGTTTTTGTTGATTTTGACTTGGTGATATAGATCTTAAAAGTTAGAAAAAAATTGAAAATAATCGCTGAAATATTACATTATGAAATTAGACACTTCGAAAAAATAAGCGATAAAGTCATTTTTGGTTAGGTTTTTCCGAGTTTATTGAGTGGCGGTGTCATATTTGATATAAAAGGGTATCTACTCTTTTATTACGGCACATCTATGTCGCATCTCAACTACAACCATCTGTATTACTTCTGGATGGTTTGCAAGCAAGGCTCTGTTACTAAAGCTGCAGAAGCCCTATTCCTAACACCACAAACGGTAACGGGGCAGATAAAAGCCTTAGAAGAGCGCATGGATGGCAAGTTGACCAAGCGTAATGGCCGCAGTGTTGAGCCTACAGAACTTGGGCAGCTGGTCTTCAAATATGCCGATCGTATGTTTGGCCTGAGTTACGAGATGCTGGATATCGTGAATTACAGCCAGCACTCCAATATTCTGTTTGATGTTGGCGTCGCGGATGCGCTCTCTAAAAGACTCGTCAGTAAGATACTGATGTCGACCATTCCCCCAGATAACAGCATTCATTTACGCTGTTTTGAATCGACCCATGAAATGCTACTTGAGCAACTCTCTCAACATAAGCTCGATATGATTTTGTCTGACTGTCCGGTGGACTCTAGTCAAAGCCCGGGCCTGTTCAGTAAAAAGCTGGGTGAGAGTGGAATGAGCTTTTTCAGTTCAGGTCAGGTTGAAGGTGTTAATTTCCCTGCTGTATTGGAGCAAAGAAAGCTTTTGATCCCTGGCAGCCGAACCTCAATGGGGCGTAAAGTGCTGCAATGGTTTGATAGACAAGGACTTAAGCCTGATATTTTAGGTGAGTTTGATGATGCCGCATTGATGAAGGCTTTTGCTCGCTATCATCATGACGCAATATTTTTAGCACCGACGCTTTATATGTCTGAAGTGGAAGACGACACAT
Organism: Vibrio splendidus 12E03; assembly: GCF_000272105.2. Classification (GTDB taxonomy): domain Bacteria; phylum Pseudomonadota; class Gammaproteobacteria; order Enterobacterales; family Vibrionaceae; genus Vibrio; species Vibrio splendidus_I. The sequence goes on along the minus strand of NZ_AJZD02000319.1, from coordinate 17,239 downwards.
CACTGCAACTATTAGGTGGTATTGAAGAGTTAAAAGAGGAGTACTACGTCATATTTGCTGAGAGGATGATCCAACATCCAGCAGTAAAAAACGTATGTGACGCAGATTTTAGCAAATTGTTCGAATGAGTTAGTTTGTTAATGAATTGATATCGATTATCATAGCTTCACCATATGCCGGAAATACTGATAGCCCGTAGTTGGCGTAAAGGTTGTAGGGATTCAAACTATGAACTTAAAAGAGATGGAGAAGAACTCAGCACAAGCTGTGATTCTACTTAAAGCCATGGCTAACGAGCGTCGCTTACAGATTCTGTGCCTATTACATGGTACTGAACTGTCGGTTGGGGAGCTGTGTGGCAAGTTGGAACTGAGTCAGTCTGCTTTATCTCAACATCTTGCTTGGTTGAGAAGAGATGGTTTGGTCGAAACTCGCAAAGAAGCTCAAACTGTGTATTACACATTGAGTAGTGAAGAAGTAAAAGCGATGATTAACCTACTGCATGGTATTTACTGCAAGTAGCTTATTGCTGGTGGGAGGGGGATTTCTTATCAGCGATAGAATGACACAAGGAAGTGTTAGTATTTCACATTGAACGTTAATGTTTATCTACCTATCTACCTATCTACCTATCTACCTATCTACGTACTAATTTGCTTCTCTATTTATTTTCCTGATTGTTTGTTTTATCTATCGGCTTAACAGTCTATCGGTAAGCAAAACGGCTGTTAGCACGTAAAATAAAAGCGTTACTCAAAATTTAGATATAAAAAAACCGGCCTAGGCCGGTTTTTTTCGTTTTGCGTTGTAATCAAATTTCTATTAAAGAGCTTTGATTGCAGCAGCGAAACGAGACTTATGACGTGCAGCTTTATTCTTATGAATAAGGCCTTTAGTCGCCATACGGTCAAGAAGTGGTGTAACTTCTACAAGAGCAGCAGTTGCAGCTTCTTTATCACCAGCTGCGATAGCTGCGATAGTCTTTTTCATGTAAGTGCGCATCATAGAACGACGGCTAGCATTGTGCTGGCGACGTTTCTCAGCTTGGATAGCGCGCTTCTTAGCAGATTTACTGTTTGCCAAGGGTCTAACTCCCAAAAACTTAGTTCGGTGACAATTTAAGGGCGAGGACTATCCCTCATTAGCGCTTAATTGTCAAATGATTTGTGCAAAAACCAATCGTAGCCAAACAAACTTTGGTATGGAAAGGTCATCGCGGTTAAGATGGCGGGGATTCTAACAGCATTTTTAGACCAATGCTAATAAATATGCTTCTTAGGATAGGATAGTATTTATCCTCGCTTGAAAGTAATCAACCAGTGTCAGAGGTTTCTGTGAGTAAACGACTATTAAAGTCAGGCCTGATTGTCAGTGCAATGACTTTTGTTTCCCGTGTATTGGGGCTAGTACGTGATGTAGTAGTAGCAAATTTGATGGGGGCTGGAGCGAGTGCCGACGTATTCTTCTTCGCTAATAAAATTCCTAATTTCTTACGTCGACTTTTTGCAGAAGGTGCGTTTTCTCAAGCGTTTGTTCCTGTATTAACGGAATATCACGCCGCAGGTGATAAAGATAAGACTCGAGATTTAATTGCTAAGGTGTCGGGCACGCTCGGGGTGTTAGTCTCTATCGTTACCGTTATCGGGGTGTTAGGCTCAGGTGTAATCACTGCGATGTTTGGTGCCGGTTGGTTTATCGATTGGTTAAATGACGGTCCAGCTGCGCCAAAATTTGAGCTAGCGAGTTTTATGCTCAAGATTACCTTTCCTTATTTGTGGTTTATCACCTTTGTTGCGTTATCTGGTGCCATTCTTAATACATTAGGTAAGTTTGCGGTCTCTTCTTTTACTCCAGTGTTCTTGAACGTGATGATCATAGGCGCTGCATGGTTTATCTCACCTAATTTAGAACAACCAGAAATTGGTTTGGCTATTGGTGTGTTTCTTGGTGGCTTAGTCCAATTCCTTTTCCAAATGCCTTTCTTGATCAAAGCGGGTGTGTTGGTTAAGCCGAAGTGGGGATGGAGAGACCCGGGTGTGGTTAAGATCCGCACATTAATGATCCCTGCTCTGTTCGGTGTATCGGTCAGCCAAATCAACTTATTGTTTGATACCTTTATTGCCAGCTTCCTCGCAACAGGCTCTATCAGTTGGTTGTACTACTCAGACCGACTGCTTGAATTTCCTCTCGGTTTATTCGGTATCGCGATTGCGACTGTGATTCTTCCTGCTTTGTCTCGTAAACACGTAGATGCTCAAGGGGAAGGGTTCGCGCATACCATGGATTGGGGCGTGCGCATGGTGTTGCTGCTTGGTATTCCTGCGATGTTAGGTCTTATCGTTTTAGCTAAACCCATGTTGATGGTGCTATTTATGCGTGGTGAGTTCTCTCCACACGATGTACAGCAAGCATCGATGTCATTGGTAGCTTACGCATCAGGCTTGCTTAATTTCATGCTGATTAAAGTTTTAGCTCCGGGCTATTACTCTCGCCAAGATACCAAAACACCGGTTAAGTACGGCATTATCGCTATGGTGACCAATATGGTGTTTAACGCGATCTTTGCTTATTTCTATGGTTATGTGGGTTTGGCGATTGCGACGGCACTGTCTGCCTTTGTGAATATGGCATTGTTATATCGTGGATTACACCTTGCGGGTGTGTATCAACTAACTAAGACAACCTTGTTGTTTAGTGCCAAATTGATTATCTCAGGTGTGGTGATGGTAGCGGCTATTTTATGGCAGCTGGATAATATGCAACATTGGCTTGAATGGAGCTTCAGCCAGAGAGCGCTGACATTAACAGGCTTGATTGGACTTGGTGGCTTTGTTTATATTGTTTCGGTACTGATTTTAGGTATCCGAGTAAAACATTTAAAAGCAGCGACAGATTAATACTGATTAGTATATAATCCGTCGGTTTCACACAATAAATGATGCAAATAACAGGTTTTAGCTGATCATAATGGAACTGATCCGAGGTATACACAATATTAAAGCGCAGCATCATGGCTGTGTATTAACCATAGGTAACTTCGATGGTGTTCATTTAGGACATCAAGAGGTTCTGAGTCAGGTTTCTAAACAAGCTGCAGCATTAGGACTACCTTCTGTTGTTATGACGTTTGAGCCGCAGCCTATGGAGCTGTTTGCCCGAGATAAAGCGCCAGCACGTTTAACTCGCTTACGAGATAAATACGTGCAACTGAGCAAGCTAGATATCAGTCGCTTATTGTGCGTTAATTTTAATCAGTATTTTGCAAGTTTATCCGCGGAAGCATTCATTAAGGATCTTTTGGTTGATAAGCTTGGTGTGAAGTTCTTGGTAGTTGGTGACGATTTTTGCTTTGGTAAAGGTCGCACTGGCAATTTCGCTATGCTCAAAGAGGCGGGCGAGAAGTACGGTTTTGAGGTGGTAAGCACCCAAAGCTATTGCTTAAACCAATTACGAGTAAGCAGTACTGAGATACGAAATGCATTAGCGGTCGATGACTTGGCTGCAAGTGCTACCATGTTAGGACGTGATTACAGTATTAGTGGTCGAGTGTCCCATGGTCGAAAACTAGGGAGAACTATCGGTTTCCCTACCGCTAATATTCCATTAAAGCGTTGTGTTTCTCCTGTATCGGGAGTGTATGTTGTTGAAGCTTTGGATATCGACGGTGTTCCTGTCGGTGGCGTTGCTAATATTGGACAACGACCAACAGTTAATGGGGTAAGGCAGCAATTAGAAGTGCATTTTTTTGACTTTAAAGCCAATTTATATGGTAAACAGTTAGAAGTACGACTTTTGCACAAACTGCGCGACGAGATAAAATTTGAATCGTTCGACGCACTAAAGAATCAAATAGAATTGGATGCTGAAGCCGCAAGGGTGTGGCTGCTTCAGCTAAAGAATTAATCGGATGATTCCACCGATTAACATAATGTCTAACTTCGCCCAATATAACGGAATTAAGAATCGATGAGTGATTATAAAGATACCCTGAACTTACCAGAAACAGGGTTCCCAATGCGCGGCAATCTGGCAAATCGTGAGCCAGAAATGCTGAAGCGTTGGTACAAAGAAGATCTTTACGGCGAAATCCGTAAGGCAAAGAAAGGTAAAAAATCTTTCGTACTGCATGATGGCCCTCCATACGCGAACGGCGACATTCACATTGGCCACGCGCTGAATAAGATTCTTAAAGACATTATTATCAAATCTAAGACCCTTTCTGGTTTTGATGCACCGTACATCCCTGGTTGGGACTGTCACGGTCTTCCAATCGAGCTAATGGTTGAGAAGAAGAAAGGTAAGCCTGGTCAGAAGATTTCGGCTGCTGAATTCCGCGAAGAGTGTCGTAAGTACGCTGCGGGTCAAGTTGAAGGTCAGAAAGAGAGCTTCAAACGTCTTGGCATTATGGGCGAGTGGGACAAACCTTACCGCACTATGGATTTCGGCACTGAAGCGAACATCATTCGTTCTCTTGGCAAAATCGCAGATAAAGGTCACCTTCTTAAAGGTTTCAAGCCAGTTCACTGGTGTACTGACTGTGGTTCTGCTCTGGCTGAAGCTGAAGTTGAATACAAAGATAAAGTTTCTCCATCTATCGATGTGAAATTTACAGCAGCTGACGAAGCGGCGCTTCTAGAGAAATTCACTCTAGCTGAAGGTCATGCGGGTCAAGGCGAAATTTCTATCGTTATCTGGACGACAACACCATGGACTCTGCCAGCTAACCGCGCAGTATGTCTACGTGATGATCTTGAATACGTGCTTATCCAAGTTGAAGCGAATGGCGACCAGCCTGCTCAACGTATCGTTGTTGCTTCTGAACTAGCAAAAGACGTAATGGATCGTGCAGGTATCGAGCACTTCCACAACCTTGGTTTTGCTACAGGTGCTGATCTTGAGCTTTCTCAGTTCAACCACCCGTTCTACGACTTTACTGTTCCTGCTGTTCTTGGTGACCACGTTACAACGGATTCAGGTACTGGTGTGGTTCACACTGCGCCTGGCCACGGTCAAGAGGATTTCGTGGTTGGTAAAAAGTACAACCTAGAAATAGCTAACCCAGTTGGTTCAAACGGCGTTTACCTGCCAGATACTGAGCTATTTGCCGGTCAGCACGTATTCAAAGCGAACGACTCTGTTTTAGAAGTTCTAAAAGAGAAAGGTGCACTTCTACATCACCACGCTTACGAGCACAGCTACCCACACTGTTGGAGACACAAAACTCCAATCATCTTCCGCGCAACACCACAATGGTTCATCTCTATGGATCAAGCTGGCCTACGTGCTAAAGCACTAGAGTCAATCAAGAGTGTTGAGTGGTTGCCTGAATGGGGTCAAAGCCGTATTGAAGGCATGGTTGAAGGTCGCCCTGAGTGGTGTATTTCTCGTCAACGTACTTGGGGTGTGCCAATTGCTCTGTTCGTTCATAAAGAAACAGCAGAACTTCACCCAGAAAGCCCTGCACTTATTGAAAAAGTAGCGAAGCTAGTTGAAGAGAAAGGCATTCAAGCTTGGTGGGATGTAGACGCTGCTGAACTTATGGGCGCAGAAGACGCTGATAAGTACGAAAAAGTAATGGATACGCTAGACGTATGGTTCGACTCAGGTGTTACGCACTTCTCTGTTGTTGATTCTCGTGAAGAGTACAACTTCCCGAACGAAGAGCGTACTCACAGTGCTGATCTTTACCTTGAAGGTTCAGACCAACACCGTGGCTGGTTCCAGTCTTCTCTAATTTCATCTATCGCGATGAAAGACGAAGCACCGTACAAGCAAGTACTAACACACGGTTTCGTGGTTGATGGTAACGGCCGTAAGATGTCTAAATCTATCGGTAACGTTGTTGCTCCTAAAGACGTAACTAACAAGCTAGGTGCAGATATTCTGCGTCTATGGGTTGCTTCTACAGACTACACGGGTGAAGTTGCGGTTTCTGATGAAATCCTGAAGCGTTCAGCGGATGCTTACCGTCGTATTCGTAACACAGCGCGTTTCTTCCTAGCGAACTTGAACGGTTTCAACCCTGAAACTGACCTAGTTCCTGCTGAAGAGATGGTTGCACTTGATCGCTGGGCTGTTGGCCGTGCTCAAGCTGCACAAGAAGAGATTGTTAAAGCATACGGCGAGTACAACACTCACGGTGTGACTCAACGTCTAATGCAGTTCTGTTCTATCGAAATGGGTTCTTTCTACCTAGACGTAATTAAAGACCGTCAGTACACAGCGAAGCAGGGCAGCCATGCTCAACGTAGCTGTCAAACGGCGCTTTACTACATCGTAGAAGCTCTAGTTCGTTGGATGGCACCTATCATGTCGTTCACTGCAGATGAAATCTGGAATGAAATGCCGGGTGAGCGCGACACGTTCGTATTCACAGGTGAGTGGTTCGAAGGTCTATTTGGTCTTGCCGAAGGCGAAGAGCTAAGCAACGAATTCTGGACTGAGATCCAGTCTGTTCGTGGTGCAGTGAACAAGCTTCTTGAAGATGCTCGTAAAGAGAAAACGATCGGTGGTGCACTGCAAGCTGAAGTTACTCTATACGCTGACGATGCACTAGCGGCTAAAATCAATAAGCTAGAAGATGAGCTACGTTTCGTACTTATCACTTCTGCAGCTGTTGTTAAGCCACTGAGCGAGAAGTCTGATGCAGCGCAAGCGACAGACGTTGCTGGTCTATTCGTTGAAGTTGCGGCTACTGAAGCTGAGAAGTGTGACCGTTGCTGGCACCACACTCCAGATGTAGGCACTATCGAAGGTCACGAGAAAGTTTGTGGTCGTTGTGTGTCGAACATCGACGGTGAAGGCGAAGTGCGCAAGTTCGCATAACGACTCAGAGAAAGACTGAACTTTTTGTAAAAATCATAGCCCCAGTATCTACTGGGGTTATTTTTAGTTATAGGAAATGTGTTTAACCAAGTTGGTAATCAAGGTCACTTAAAGTGACTAACAATGAATACCAACTTCGTAAATACTAGGAATAGAAATGAGTGAAGTTTCGTTAAAACAATCTGGTGTACGTTGGTTATGGCTGGCTCTATTGGTCTTCTTGGCTGATATCGGCATTAAACTCTTTGTCATGGACAACATGGGTTATGGTTGGGCAAACCGTATTGAGGTGCTGCCATTCTTTAACTTTCTGTACGTGCATAACTACGGTGCAGCGTTTAGCTTCTTGAGTGATCAAAGTGGTTGGCAGCGTTGGTTATTTACGGGTATCGCATTTGCGGTAACAGTTATGCTGACGTACTGGATGAGCAAACTACCAGCAACAGAGAAGTGGAATAACATTGCTTATGCGATCATCATTGGTGGCGCGGTAGGTAATGTGTTTGACCGAGTCGTACACGGCTTTGTTGTCGATTACTTAGACTTCTACTGGGGCACTTACCACTGGCCTGCATTTAACTTAGCGGATATGGGAATCTGTATCGGTGCTGCGATGATCATCTTAGATGGTTTCCGTAAGAAAGACGAAAGCAAATAGCTTGCCTCAAAGTCAGTCTATGACTCACAGAATAGAATAGCCCTAAGCGCTGTCGGTTGATTCCGACGGCGCTTTTTTTTATGCTTCAGTCAACAAGGAAGCAAAGCACAGCGCATCCTCAAATAATAAAGAAATCTAAGGAAAGTAACGTGGCAGCAATTAAAAATGATTCAGCAGTAACTCTACATTTTACGATTAAAATGAAGGATGGTTCAGTTGCCGATAGTACGGAAAACATGGGCAAACCAGCAAAGTTCGTCATGGGCGATGGCAGCCTAAGTGAGAACTTTGAAGCGTGCTTACTTGGACTTGAAGCCGGTACTGAAAAGTCTATCGAACTGAAAGCGGAAGACGCGTTTGGTATGCCAAACCCTGATCATATTCACTATATGGATCGTGCTAAGTTTGTTGGCGATTCTGAAGTTGAAGTGGGCACTATCATGGCATTCTCTGGTCCTGACGGTATGGAAATTCCAGGTATTATTACTGAGATCGCAGGTGATTCAGTGACGGTTGATTTTAATCACCCACTCGCTGGTCAAGATGTTACCTTTGACGTCAATATCTTAACGGTAGAATAGCTGTCTTCACGCTAGAATAAGATAGCCTTACAGCTGTGATCTCACCCAGAGCTTCACTGTCTAGACGCTTCACTGTAGAATGCGAACCTCGCTGACGGCGAACTCTATAGAAACAACCTTAGTACCGCGGTAAATGATGAGCAATGAAATGAAAATAATGTTAGCTAACCCTCGTGGCTTTTGTGCCGGTGTCGATCGTGCGATCAGCATCGTAGAGCGTGCACTCGAAATGTATCAGCCACCGATCTATGTTCGCCATGAAGTGGTACACAACCGCTTTGTTGTTGAGAGGCTAAAGCAGCGTGGTGCTATTTTTGTCGAAGAGCTAAGTGAAGTGCCAGACGACAACATCGTAATTTTCTCTGCTCACGGTGTATCTCAAGCCGTTCGTAAAGAAGCAAAAGAGCGCGAACTGACTGTATTTGATGCAACGTGTCCTTTGGTGACTAAAGTTCATATGGAGGTTGCTCGTGCGAGCCGCAAACATATGGAAGTGGTACTGATTGGTCACGCGGGTCACCCTGAAGTGGAAGGCACTATGGGTCAGTACGCTAGCCAAACTGGTGGTATGTACTTGGTTGAGAAGCCAGAGGATGTACAGAACCTAGTGGTGAATGATCCAAGTAACCTGCATTACGTTAGCCAAACCACGTTGTCAGTTGATGAAACCGCAGATGTGATTGAAGAGTTACGTCGCGTGTTCCCTGAGATCCAAGGCCCACGTAAAGACGATATCTGCTACGCGACTCAAAATCGTCAGGACGCAATTCGTGAGATGGCCGGTGATGTTGATGTCGTGATTGTTGTCGGCTCTAAGAACTCATCGAATTCAACACGTTTGAAAGAGCTGGCTGAGAAGCTAGGCACGCCAGGTTACCTAACCGATTGTCCTGAAGACATTCAAACAGAATGGGTTGAAGGCAAGAAGAAAATTGGTGTGACAGCGGGTGCTTCAGCGCCTGAAGAGCTAGTAAATCAAATCTTAGATCGTATTCGTGAGTTGGGCGCAACTGAAGTCGAAGAGATTCAAGGCCGTGAAGAGAACATGTTCTTCGAAGTACCAAAAGAGCTGCAGATTAAGCAAGTCGACTAATCTCTATTGATTGGTGACACCATCGATTTGTGATACTAGCGATTCTTAAACACTATCGATTTGTAAACAGTAAAAAGCCAACGTTGATACGTTGGCTTTTTTGAACGCGCTATATCTTGGCCTTAAATGTGTTTACTGAAGACCGAGTTGCTCTTTCAATGTCTTGAGATAACGACGACTGACAGGCACTTCAAAGCCAGTCAGTGTAATGATCTCGGCTAATCCATTTTCTAACAGTTTGATCTCTTGGATCGATTTTATGTTGATCAAATATTGGCGATGACAGCGGATCAAATCGGTCTTTTCTTCTAGGATCTTCAGGGTTAACTGTGAAGTGGCGGTTTGTGATGAGCTACGAACATGCACACCGCTGATATCTGAATAAGCGCACTCGACCGTTTGGCTTGCCATGATCACAATGCGGTTATGACCAATACATGGTATTTGTTCTAAGTGACAGGGAGCAATCGCAGAGATGTTTTGTTCTGGCGCTTTTTGGTTCTGCTTGATGACTTTATTCAGACGACAAACACTCTTGTTTAATCGACAAGGTTCAACCGGTTTGAGTAGGTAATCAAAGGCATTGTCTTCAAAAGCTTGAATCGCATATTGGTCGTAGGCGGTGACGAACACTACGTAAGGCATGGTGTCTGGGTCAAGCATGCTTAACAGTTCAATCCCGGTAACCTGCGGCATCTGGATATCCAAATACACTACATCCGGCTTGAGTAGGTTGATCTGTTTCAGTCCTTCGATCGCGTTACTCGCTTGGCCAATGATTTCTACTTCACCGGTTTCAGTCAGTAGCTCAATCAGCTCTTCGCGAGCAAAAAGCTCATCATCGACAACTAATGCCTTTAACATCCTACAATCTTCATCTTGGTTCTATCCCTGCTTGATTCACGCTTATCTTTTAAATATCTGCTTCTAAATGTTTCAACTCGGAGCGATTCATCTCCGAAAATACCATTATTTGAGTATAGGTATGATAAAGCTCATTCGAGTAAATTGCTGTGGTTGAGATTCTATTTTTAGTGCTGAATCTTGTCCAAAGAAATTAGTGAGTCGTTTATCAACAATTTCCATGCCTAATCCAACGTGATCTTGAGATGGCTTCTGATAATTACCAGCATTGTCTTCCACGACCAGCTTGAATCCACCCTCGAAAGCCTCGCTATAGATCTTCACTTTGCCGCCTTCTAACATGTTTGAAATACCATGCTTGATGGCGTTTTCAACCAGTGGCTGCAAGGTAAAGCTCGGCAGTTGCGACTCATACAGCTGTGGGGCGATATCCCATTCCACTTCTAATCGGTCAGTAAAACGCGCCTTCTCAATAGTTAGGTACGCATTGACGTGTGCCAGCTCGTCTTTGAGTTTCACAGTATTGATGTTCTGTTTCAGGTTACTTCTAAAGAAGTGAGACAGATGCTGAATAAGCTCTCGTGCTTTATCAGGGTCACGACGTGTTACGGCACTGATGGTGTTGAGTGCATTAAACAAGAAGTGAGGGTTAACTTGAGCGTGCAGCAGTTTGATTTCTGCTTGAGTCAGTAGCGTTTGCTGTTGCTGATAGTTACTGAATAGGATCTGACTCGACAATAGCTGAGCGATGCCTTCACCCATCGACATGTTGATGGTCGAGAACAGCTTTAGCTTTGGCTCATACAGTTTGATGGTACCGACCACTTCATTACCCGCGCGCAGTGGAATAATCAGCGCAGAGCCCAATTTGCAATCTTGCGATAGAGAACATTGGTACGGGTTCTCTTTGCCATCGAGGTAGATGATGTCGTTCTGTTCCATCGAGGTAAGCGTGCTTTGCGATGAAATCGGAGTGTTAGGTATGTGGTGTTCATCGCCAATGCCAACGAACGCGAGGATTTTTTCTCGGTCGGTAATCGCCACTGCACCAACATTAGTCTCTTCGTAAACGATACGTACGATTTTTTGTGCGTTATCGGAATTAAACCCACCATGCAGAATACCTACCGAACGTTCGGCGATGGTTAATGCGCGGCGAGAGAAGGTTGCAGAATATTTTTCGAAGATGGTTTTACGGTCTTGGATGATGCTCATGAACAGTGCTGCACCCACAGAGTTTGCGATGATCATTGGCGCGGCAATATCAGAAACCAGAGCGTAGGACTGCTCAAACGGTTTAGCGACTGCGAGCAGAATCAGCATCTGAATGATCTCTGCAAACAGCGTCACAGAGAACACCACCAGCGGATTAAACAGCTGACTGGCTTTGTTCTTTCTGACTAGGTAAACGTGCAGCAAGCCTCCAATCAAGCCTTCTGCTGTGGTGGAAATCGCGCAAGCTAGATCGGTGAATCCACCCAAAGAGTAACGATGGATACCGCCAGTAAAACCGACCGCAAAGCCGACAACCGGACCACCAAACAGGCCACCCATGACCGCTCCCATCGCTCGGGTGTTGGCAATGGCATCATTGATCTGTAATCCAAAATAGGTGCCCATAATACAGAACAAGGAAAACAGAACGTAGCAGCTGATTTTATGACTTAAGCGTGAAGAGATGCTCAACAAAGGGAGAATCAATGGGGTTTTACTTAGCATGTAAGCAATCACTAAGTAGACACAGGTTTGTTGCAGCAGAGAGAGAATGAGTTCCATATTTTCACCTATTGAGACGCTTGTTAAGTGTAAAGCTCATTGCTTGGTAACGGTAGCTTTGCTTGTCTTTTCATGGCTTATATTGAATGACTTTGGTTTCCCAAGGTCGAGAAACTAATATTTAGAAATAACAAAGCCCATCACAGTGGACGGGCTTTAGTCTTAATTTCCACTAATCACTGGGTGATTACGGGAGCAAGCGAAGTTGTGCTTGGCAGTTCTTTTGTCTCTTTCTATGAAGATTGGTCTCTTTTTCCAAAGAGCCTAAAAGAACTAGGCTGTTTTAGTCACTGGTTTTGGCTCTTGATCTTGCTCGTCGTCAGCCAGGTCGATATCGCCTTTGCCTTTTGAAATCTTGATAACGTAAGCAGTAATCAGTAGAGATGAAACCACACCTACGATTGTTGAGATTTGCATAGGTAGACCAAAACCTAGTTGGCTGTTGTTCAGAATGAATGTGATACACACAGACGTCATGAAGATAGCTGGAACCGTTGTTACCCAGTGCAGTTTGTTGTGGCGAAGTAGGTAAGCTGAAGCCGTCCACAGCATCATTACTGCTGTTGATTGGTTAGCAAAGCCGAAGTAGCGCCAGATGATACCAAAATCTACTTGAGTCAGGATGCCACCAAGAACGAATAGCGGTAAAGCCATCAGTAGGCGGTTACGCAGTGTTTTCTGTTCCATGTTGAAGTATTCAGCAAGGATAAGACGGCTCGAACGGAACGCTGTGTCACCAGAAGTGATAGGTAGGATAACCACGCCAAGGAAAGCAAGGATACCGCCAAATACACCTAGTAGGCCAAATGAAGCGCTGTATACCACGTTACCTGGGCCACCGTTTGCAATTGCGTCTGATAGAGACTCAACTGAACCGAAGAATGAAAGAGCAAGTGCACACCAGATTAGAGCGATGATGCCTTCACCAATCATTGCACCATAGAATACGAAGCGACCGTTCTTCTCGTTTTCCATACAACGCGCCATCAGTGGTGACTGAGTTGCGTGGAAGCCAGAGATTGCACCACAAGCGATAGTGATGAATAGAGCAGGCCAAAGTGGTAGGTCATTCGGGTTCATGTTGGTGAACATGTCTTTCATCTCGAAGCCTCCCATGATTTGGTGCTCGTCAGATAGACCAATCGCAGTGATTAGGCCAACAGACATGAAGATAAGTAGTGCACCGAACAGTGGGTAGAAACGACCAATGATTTTATCGACAGGGACAATCGTTGCGATGATGTAGTAAGCAAAGATGATAACAACCATGGTTGTTGCAGACATCGCGAAATCAGTTTGGTCGTTCACTAGGTTAGTGATCATGCCTGCAGGAGCAGAAACAAATACCACACCAACAAGAAGCAGTAGAACAATGGCAAAGATGTTCATAAAGTGTTTTGCGCCATTGCCTAGGTAACGTCCAGTGATGGTTGGAACCGAAGCACCACCATTACGGATAGATAACATACCTGAGAAGTAGTCGTGTACTGCACCTGCGAAGATACAACCTAGCACGATCCAAAGCATCGCTGCTGGGCCGTAAAGGGCACCCATGATAGGTCCGAAGATTGGACCTACACCTGCAATGTTAAGCAGTTGAACTAGGTAAACCTTTGGTGTCGACATTGGAACGTAGTCCACGCCATCTTGCTTAGTGTGAGCGGGTGTTTGACGCTTTTCATTGATACCGAAAATCTTCTCGATAAAGGCACCGTAAATAAAGTAGCCACCAATGAGTGCTGCAACACAGGTAAGAAACCACATCATAATTTGTTATCCCTGAATGTATTAATTAAGTCAGGGTGTATATTAAAGAAGAGTATGAGAAGAAACTTCCTCTATGAGAGTGAGTGGTCGAATAGTCAATTAAGTGGTGTTATAACTGATTGAGTGGTTTGCTACGTTTGTAGAGCGGTTGGTTATTCGTGTTGAGAAGTGTCTTGCTTCTGATAAGTGGTGACTTATCTGCTTTAAGTGGTAACCAATAGATATCAGTGGCAGATAACAGACATAAGTGGACATCAGCCAGTGTTCAGCGGAGAATCACCACAAAGGCAACGCTTCGTCAGGAAATGGCTAGGTAAATATAAAGGACTGAAATGAAAAAAATAATCGCACTATTCGCCGTGGCATTTAGCCTTGCAGGATGCAGCGCCAATGTTCAAGATTTAGCAGCTGAAGGCAATTGGCAAGAGATTGGCTATCGTGATGGTATTAAAGGTCACACTCAGCGTTCGTATTCAGAGATGACTGAGCTTGGCGCAGTCGATCAAGCGAGTTACACAGAAGGTTATCACCTAGGTGTGACTGAATATTGTAATCCGAACCATGCTTATCAGATTGGTTTGTCTGGTCAGGTGTATGAAGGCGTGTGTTCTGGTACGGAAGACGCTCAACGTTTCCGTATGGAATGGCAACGCGGCTGGGACGAGTTCTCAAACGACTATTAAGTCCAAGCTAGCCATAAAAAATTAAAACTAAAAAAAGACCAGTACCGCGTGTGTGCTGGTCTTTTTGTATGTCGTTGAAGTAGCTGTCTAAATGAGAAGCTACAAGCCAAATTAAGATTACTGATTATTCTCGACTGCTTTTCTCAAGAAGCCATTTTGCTTATCAAGTTGTGCCTTGGCTAACTCTAAATCTAGCCCTGTTAGAATCATCAAAATAGATAACTTCACATCGTAATCAGTCGTTTTAAGTGTCGAAACTGCCAGAGCTTTGTCGCACTCCGTTGCTTGGATAACGATACGAGCAGCGCGGGCAACCAACTTTTCATTGGTCGCTTTTACGTCGACCATCAGATTTTGGTAGCTCTTACCGATACGAATCATGCTGGCTGTGGTCAGCATATTAAGCACCAACTTTTGCGCCGTACCTGATTTGAGTCGTGTTGAACCTGTTAATGCTTCTGGGCCAACCACCGGGCTAATTGGGATTTGAGCGATTTCAGCAATTGGAGAATCAGGGTTACAAGACAATGCAACCGTTACTGCGCCAAGCTGATTGGCATAGTTGAGTGCACCAATCACGTAAGGCGTACGACCACTCGCAGCAATGCCCACCACGACATCATTTTCTGAAAAATGAATCGCTTTCAGATCTTCAATACCGAGAGTCAGCGAGTCTTCTGCACCTTCTTTGGCTTTTAAAATCGCCTCTGGTCCGCCAGCAATTAGGCCGATAACCATCTTGTCTGAGACGCCGAAAGTCGGTGGGCATTCTGATGCGTCTAACACACCTAATCGACCACTGGTGCCTGCGCCCATATAAATCAGTCGACCACCGTTTTGAAAGGCATGAGCAATTTTATCGACCGCTTTCGCGATCTGTGGCAGTTCCGCTTCAATCGCCAGTGGGACTTGTTTGTCTTGTTGGTTAATCTTTTCAACCACTTCGAGAGAGGTGAGCAGATCAATATCCATAGTATCAGGGTTTCTCCCCTCCGAAACGAGGTGCGAGAGCGCTGATATGAGAGCGTCGTTACTCATAATGATCCTTAAATGGTGATTCTAAAATGATGGTTCTAAAGTTGTTCAGTCAGCACGATAGAGAACGCCTAGAGAGGCCGCTCTGCTTGCGCCAGTCACTTCTGGTAAATTGCTTGGCAGTTGATGAATATGACGTTGAGCAAGCCACGCAAAAGCCATCGCTTCCATGTAATCGGCATCCACGCCTTTACTGGTGGTTGAATCAACATCCCAACTTGGAAGCAGTACAGATAGTCTCTTCATCAACAATGGATTTTGTGTACCACCGCCACACACATACAGTGCAGGCTGGTTACCCAAGCGATAAGTCTCCACTTCATTGGCTATCGTCAATGCGGTGTATTCACAAAGCGTGCGCTGAACATCTTCTACTGCAAGATCTTTAAATTCTGTTAATTGTTGCTCTAGCCAAGGTAGGTTGAATAGTTCTCTACCGGTACTTTTCGGTGGCATTTGAGATAGATAAGATTCATTTAACAACTGTTCGAGTAAAGCTTGATTGAGTTGACCTTTAAGCGCAAATTGCGCATCACGGTCAAACTTCTCACCCGTGTGTTTATCAACCCAAGCGTCCATCAACATATTGCCCGGACCTGTATCATAACCAAGCGTTGGCTGATTAGGGCGCAGCACTGAAATATTCGAGATACCACCAATATTCAACACTACAACTGAGCTGTCTTGCGGGTGAAAAATCGTATGGTGAAAAGCGGGTACGAGTGGCGCACCTTGTCCGCCTAATGCCATGTCTTTACGTCTGAAATCGGCAACCGTTTGAATCTGTGTTTTAGCGGCAATGATGTTGGCATCACCCAACTGCATGGTAAATGGAGATTCGCCGCTTGGCTGGTGGAATACCGTTTGACCATGATTACCAATCGCAGTCACAGAAGATGCAGGTGTACCTGACTTTTCGAGAAGTTGCAGAACCGCATCAGCAAACAGATGGCCAAGCTGGTGGTCGAGTTCTCCAATGGCAATCAAATCGGTTTTCTGACCAATACAAACTTCAAGCAGACCTGCTTTGAGGTCATCGGGCATTGGAAACTCATCATGAGCAAGCAATGTGATGCGCGTATCTTCAATCGACACTAAGGCTGTATCAACGCCGTCCATGCTCGTCCCTGACATCACACCGATATATAACTCTGATTTCATTATTCACTTCCTAAATTAAGCAGCTGGAGCTTTTGGCTAGCGATGACATCTGCGCCATCCAGAGCATTACCTTGAATGTTTAAGGTACGAACTTGGAGTTCTTTGGAAAGCCTAGGGCGATAGAACTGTCCTAAACTGCCTAAGAACATAATCGGTAATGAGTTATAGTCTGAGCATGTTCGTGTGAGCTTTTCTATTTCTTCAATACCTTGTTTTAATATGGTACTTGCCGTTGAGCAGTGCTGTTTCATATCAACGAGCTCTCGTGCAAATTTGGCGTAATCGGTCGCGTTAGCTTCGCCAATCCACTGTAGAATTTGGCTGCGTTCGTTGCCTGTCTTTCGCATTACAAGCTGACTCGTTAAAGAAGTACGCTTGTTATCTAATTCAACGAGAGTTTGTTGAACAGCTTGAAACCCAAGCCAAGCGCCACCACCTTGGTCACCAATTGGGAAACCCCAGCCACCAACTTGTTGAGTCTTTTGTTGTACGTCCAATTGAATCGCAACAGATCCCGTCCCAATCGCAATACAGTTAACCCCTTGTCCTGAATTAGCACCAAATACTGACGCTTCTGCATCAGTCGTTACATACAGGTGCGGGCAATGGGTTAACGCCGATTGCAATTTGGCTTTTAAATCTAAGTTTCCTACGCCAGCAACGCCAACCACAATATAGCACTGTTGTGATTTTATCTGATTCACACTCAACATTTCATCAATATAATGAGTCAGTTGAGTGATCGCAGCTTCACCATATAAGGTCAATGACGTGGCAGGTAAAATACACTCTTCGA
>NZ_AJZD02000318.1 GCF_000272105.2 Vibrio splendidus 12E03 | reverse complement strand
TCACATCGAATATCGCCGTCATTACTACTCAGTTCCCCATCAACTTGTCGGTCATCATGTCGAACTAGAAGCCTCTAATCGTCTGGTGCAGATCTACCATAAAGGTAACGTGGTCGCCCAGCATCCACGTAGCCAAAGAGATCGCGGAAACAGCACCCAACCAGAGCACATGCCAAGCAA
Organism: Vibrio splendidus 12E03; assembly: GCF_000272105.2. GTDB lineage: Bacteria > Pseudomonadota > Gammaproteobacteria > Enterobacterales > Vibrionaceae > Vibrio > Vibrio splendidus_I. The sequence continues at coordinate 76 of NZ_AJZD02000318.1, read as the reverse complement.
CCATCAACATCAGAAGTGGTCACCAGAGCGCTTGCTTAGTTGGGGGGCCAATATCGGCGCAGCCACACGAGAAGTC
>NZ_AJZD02000317.1 GCF_000272105.2 Vibrio splendidus 12E03 | reverse complement strand
ATCTTTAAATTTAATTACGCAACAAAGCCTTAAACATTGATAATAAATACACAAACAAAAACAACATCAATATTTTGTTTGGTATACGATGTTGCTCAACATCGTATACCGAAACTGCAATTAGCAATGCCCAAAAAACTGAAGGATCATTAATCATATATTCAATTCATACACTCGAAAAAATGCTCTGGATTTTACTTAGTAAGGCTGTTGCCATCCCAGAAAAAACCAATCCTATTGCAATAACAAGTAAGGCAGCAGCGATAATGTAGGCAACCGAAGTCAACCCTCTTTGCTGTCTCACTCCTTTTCGATCATAAGCCATTGACGATTGTATTCAGTTTAGCTGCTAGTGTAGTCCCTAAACCAGAAAATACGGTTGTCAAACCTAATACCAATAAAGCTGCACCGATTACATACTCGATTACAGTCAACCCTTCTTCATCTTTCATGAATTCTTTACAATTTTTCAAAAACTTATCCATGATAACCTCTCCTTGATTTGTGTATCAGGCTTTGTTTACCTGTAAACTAAATCTAGAGGTGAGAGATATATTAGGTTAGGATTTTCTTGCCATTTACTTGCACTTTTTTGTGGTACTTCTAATCTAATTATTATGCATCTTAATTTATCTATTTTTAAACGCTAATTTTAATATGAAATAGAGTTGGTATTTATATGAAAGTAGTAACACCTTTATTATCAGATAAAGACAGTGAATTTAATTCTGTTATTATCAATAAAATAAATCACTACTTCTCCATTGAAAATTATAAGCAAGATATATCTATAATCAGTAGCTTAGATGTCAGAATGGTATTTTTTATCTTGAATAGACCGGATAAACTTCAACTACTTACAATGGCATTATCTATTTGTGAAAACTTGAACAAGCGAATGGCTTTGTTGCGTAATTCAATGGAACTAA
>NZ_AJZD02000316.1 GCF_000272105.2 Vibrio splendidus 12E03 | reverse complement strand
GTGCTTTCGACCACTCAGCCATCCCTCCAATGGCGCGTATAATATAAGGGTGGCTTTCGCTTGTAAATACCCTTATTAACTGACTGCTTTTTTTATGAACGCTTTTTGGTGTTTTTGTTCTGAATGATTATTTATTGTTCGGTTTATTAAGAAGCTGACAAAATCTAATATTCAACAAACCAAGTATTTCCAACTTTTGTTATACGCGCAGTGTTTCTGTGCCATTAAAAAAGAAAGTGTTTAATTGGCTTGCAGGTAAAGTTATGAGGGGAGTGGCTTAGGCGCATGAACTTTTAGTTTAGAACGGTGAGATCGGAATTTAAAACTAGGTATAGAGTGAATGGGTTTGAAACTGGGACTGTAGAGAGTTTTGTTAGATGAGCTTTATATTTTAAAAAGCTTCAGATGCAAAAAAGCCGCTGAATTCTCAGCGGCTTTCTTTAAAGTGGTGGAGGGATAGGGATTTGAACCCTAG
>NZ_AJZD02000315.1 GCF_000272105.2 Vibrio splendidus 12E03 | reverse complement strand
GGAAAGGGGCGCTAACGCCCCCTTTACCCCCGTGTGATTTTATTCCTCTCATAGCTTTTACCGATATCTGAAACCGATATGTAGGACTGATATATGAAAGGGCAGTCCTCTCCACTCAAGTCTAACTCTGAGTAATTGGAGCTGAGAAGTTGGGTGTTAGCTCTAATTCCATACCTGTCTTTTTATGTCGTGGGTGATAGAATTGTTCCTTTTAATCTAAATCGAAAAAAAACGATGAAATCAATATCAACAAAGCTTCAATTAGTCCCATTCTTTTTTGCTATAGTTCTAATTTTTATCAATATTAATTCTGATCGCACTGCAAGTGAGGTGATGAAGGGCTTTAATTCTGTATATGAAGACAGAATTGTACCTTTATCTAATTTGAAAGCCATTTCAGATCTGTATGCAGTTAGTGTTATTGATGCTGCAAATAAGTTTAACGTAGGGATTTTCGAACGTGATGAGTTTGAATCTGGAATAGATAGTGCAATTAAGGAATCAGACCATATTCTTTCTAGGTATCTTCTTACGAGCTTGACGATTGAAGAGGAAGTTCTAGCCAAGGGATTGGCTGATAAAATTAACAACCTTAAGAGTAAAATCCCTCAAATTGTTAGCGATAACAAAAGTATGAAACTGAGCGATGATGAGATGATTGCTCAGTTATATTTACTTATTGATGATATGGGTATAGATATTCAATCTTTGCTTGACCTTCAATTGGATGTTTCCAAAAAGACTTTATTAGAGTCAGAGAATCAACTTGATTCAAATTCCTCTTTATCATGGTTTATTGTTGCACTTTCTGTCGTGTTGACTTCGATTTTTTCTTATTTTTTAGTTAAACGTGAATTGAAGAATTTGCCTTTTATTGTGAACAGGATTAGCTATCTTGAAAGTGGTGATTTGTCTCAATTTCAAATTAACAAAGGGAATAATGAGTTAGATACAATTTCAGAATCACTCTCTCGCCTGTCTTTGAAGCTGAACACTACTTTGGCAAAGGTTAGCTTCAGTATGTTAACTATTAATCAAAAACAAGATGAATCGATTAGACTGATTGAAGGGAATAGGAGTAACTCGCTAAATGAGTTGTCGGCAGTTGAGCAGATTGCTACAGCCTCAACAGAGCTATCCTCAACAGCAAGAGATGTCGCAGATAATGCACAAAGAGCGGAGCAATCCGCTATGGAAGCCAATGAGGTTATTCAACAAAGCCAGAGCTCCCTTGAAGATTCCATTGCTACTACTAAGAAGATATCTCAATCAATATCTGAAACTCAGATGGTTGTTAATGTGCTTAGAGAGCATTCAGAGCGCATTAGCAGCGTAGTTGATGTGATTAATAGTATATCAGAGCAAACGAACTTATTAGCTCTTAATGCTGCGATAGAGGCGGCTAGGGCTGGTGAGCACGGTCGTGGCTTTGCTGTTGTTGCTGATGAGGTCAGAGCGTTAGCTGGGAAAACTCAACAATCAACGATTGATATTCAAGAAATCATCGCTCAACTTCAGGAGCAATCAAAGCAAGCGGATGACTCTATGGGAAAAAATGTTGAGTTAATGGCTTTAACTCAATCTACGACCGAGGCTCTCACTCAATCGTTTCATGCCATATCAGAGAAGGTCGCAAGTATTTCAGATGTGAATTCCATTGTCGCTACCGCTTCTGAAGAGCAAAGCGCCGTGACAAATGATATATCCACTCAACTTGAGAATATGAGTGTCTTGGTTCAGCAAAATCTAGAGGGCATTGAGAGTTCTATAAAATCTAACGAGTCCGTAGTGGAAGTAACGAAAGAACTTAACAATGAACTGAGCTTTTTTAAGGTGGATAAGAAGTGAGTCTGAAAAAGTGTACATTTTGTTCACGAAGTGACGTAAAACTTATTTTGCTTGGTGCGAACAGAGCGTGTTCAAGTTGCATTGAAACCGCCTACCATTTGGTCAGTGTTGAGAAATTTTTACCGAAAAATCAGGTTGAAGAAGCTGTCTTATCATTAATTTTCTTTCTAGAGACGGATTTGGTCTTTACTCGACAAACCTTGAAATCTTTGACGCTGAATGATGATGTGCAGAATATCATTCAACAAAAAAGAGAAAGGTTAGATAGCATTGTGACTAATTATGAAGATGTTGATGAAAGGTACTTAAAGAAAATAGAGATTCTGCTTGGAGAGCACAGGAGCTTACTTAATCTATATGATTTAACGTAACGGCACTTAGTGCGAAGTGCAGTGTTTCGGTAGAACCATGATTTTTGAAAGGTCGCGATAGCGGCCTTTTTTGTGCCTGATAGCAAGAAAAGCGAAGGGAAATTGCGAAGTAAGGTATTGAGGAGTAAGATTAACTCTAGATAAAACAAAGCCCCGAATATCGTGCTAACTTGGCGGAAAGTCGATAATTCAGGGCTAAATGCTTAAGGTAATTTTAACACATGGATAGACAAACACAATCCACACATAACCGCCATAAGTGCAGTTATGTGTGAAAGCTGAACAATCAAACGCTGCTCAACTCGATCTAATCGAGACACTTCCTCATAAGCCGTATTGCACCGATGAACTCGGTGTCACTTACATACGCCCCAAAAGCACTGCGATTAAGAAAAAATATCTGCAAGTGAACCAACCGAAGTTGGTTACTTACCTTGTCTTTGATATTGATCGACAAGGTGGTGTGTTGGCTTGGTACGACAACGATCTTCCTACGCCATATTGGACAAGCAAAAACCCAGAAAATGCACACGCTCACATTGCTTATCGCTTGAAAGTTCCGTTCTGTACTTCTGACATCGCGCATAGTGAACCGATCCGCTACGCTGCTGCGATTGAATCCGCGATGATTGAGCGTCTGAAAGCGGATCGTGGATTCGCAGGGCTACTGACGAAAAACCCACTGCACCCACATTGGCAAAATGAGTTTTGGACAGAGTACGAATACACACTAGATGAACTGGCGGACTATCTCGATTTAAAAGGCCACCCGTTACGTGGTAGCGAAGTATCAGGTCTTGGTCGCAATTGTGAGTTGTTTGATACGGTTCGTCAGTGGAGCTACAAGGCTATTCGAGAGTTTTGGGCGCCTAACTACAAGCGCCAGTGGAATTCGGCTGTCTACGACCAAGTGGAAGCCATTAATTCTCAATTTAAAGTACCTTTGCCAGTTTCAGAGGTTAAAGCGATAGCGAAGTCGATCGCGAACTGGACATACCGTGAATTCACGCCTGAGAAGTTCCGTCAGAGCCAAGCTAAGAAAGGGGCGAAAGGCGGTAAAGCCTCAAAACGTAAGCCAGTGCGCGGCTCCGAGGCTCATAGTAAGCCTTGGGAGGTGCTCGGGATTCATAGAGCCACGTATTACCGAAAAAAAGCGAAAGGTCTACTTTAAAAAATGCGACTGGATAAGCCTTATCAGATATCAGCCCTTTTTAGGGCTGTTTTGCTTTCTAGCCTTAGCCTAATGCCTTTGGATTTTATTGTTCTATTCTCACCGCTCGGCGCAGTGTGTGAGTAAGCGAAGCGTTCGAACACCGAGCAAGCTGAAAGCCACCTAATGCCAATCTTTGGCACTGTCCCCGTATATATGCTTCTATTCTTCTTTAGTTCAATTTTTATGCTATTCTACTCACTCGCTTTTGTTTTAAGCCAGCATACA
>NZ_AJZD02000314.1 GCF_000272105.2 Vibrio splendidus 12E03 | reverse complement strand
TTGTTGTCGTGGCAAGAGAGTGCGGAAAATGCTCACTGGTTAATGCCTGCAAAACGTAAGCTACGCTATGAAGTGTTGGAGAAATATGCTGAGAACGACATGCTCATTTCAATACCTATCTCTCCTCAAGCTCAACGGCAGAACCCAAATTTACCCGCACGTTGGGAAGCCAGATTAGTCTTATATCAAGAGCCAAAAGGTGAGATAAAAGGTTTTATTACTTCACTTACAGACCCTAGTAGATACTCGTTAGAAAGCCTGCTGCGTATTTATTGGCAACGCTGGGAGATAGAAGAAGGTTATGGTGAAATTAAACAGACTCAGCTGCAAAGTCACGTCACTTTACGAAGTCGT